>CANGUI010000055.1 GCA_947457025.1 Flammeovirgaceae bacterium
GATTTTTCCGATGAACCGGGCTCATTGAATCCGATGTGGCCGGTACGGCCGATGCCCAGCACCTGCAGGTCGATGCCGCCCAGTTGATCGATCTTCGCCTCATAATCGCGGCAGAACTGCGCGACTTTTTCTTTGGGCAATGTACCGTCGGGAATATTGATCTGATTTTTGGGAATATCAATGTGGTCGAACAATAACTCATTCATGAACCGCACATAGCTCTGTAATGCGATAGGCTGCATGGGATAGTACTCATCCAGATTAAAGGTGTGAACGTTCTTGAAGGAAAGGCCTTCCTGCTGGTGCAGCCGGATGAGTTCAGCATATACCCGCGTCGGGGTGGAGCCGGTGGCAAGGCCCAGCACGCAGGGTTTGCCTTCCTGCTGCCGGGTTCGGATGAGATTGGCGATCTCAGCTGCCACAAAAGCAGAGGCCTTTTCGGAATTCTCAAAAATCTGGGCGGGAATTTTTTCTCTCGATTCGTTATTCATAGCAAAGGGTTAATATCGTAGTTATTCAGTAAAAGCAAATGGCTGGCAAAATTAAAGAGGTAATGAAATCTTTCCCATGCCGACCGACGGCACCTTTGATCGTTTTCCAAAATCGACCCGGCTATCGGTGAGCAACTCGTTGGCCAGCACAGCAAACAAAACTGCCTCTTTCGCATCGCCGGGTATGCCAAGCCGGATCATCGGCTGCATCGACATGTTGGGCATGGCGGCTCGCAGACCAGCCACAATCTGCGGGTTGTGGGCACCGCCACCACTCATAAAAATCACGGGCTTCCTTCTGCCAACCTGGCGAACAATTGCTTCCCCAATGGTATCGGAGGTAAGCTGGGTTAATGTCGCGACCAAATCCGGTACGGACAGGTAGGTAGTTTGGCTGGCTTGCTGGGCAGCCTGCACCCATTGCAGATTAAATAGTTCGGGGCCGGTGGTTTTGGGAAAAGGACGAAGAAAAAACGGATCGGCTTTAAGGTTTGCCAGCAGGCCGGCATGGGGTGTGCCTGCACGAGCCACCTCCGCATTTCGATCGTAGTCTTTGTTAAAAAAGAACCGCATAGCCTGGTCGAGAAGCGTGTTGCCAGGGCCAGTATCCGTAACAAACACCAGGCTTGCCAGCCCGGTTGCCGGCAACCAGGTAAAGTTGGCTATGCCGCCCATGTTCAGCAGAATGCGGTCTTCGCCTTTTTTGGAGAACAACAGGTAATCGCCATACACGGCCAGGGGGGCTCCCTCACCACCGGCGGCAACATGTTTCTGCCGGAAGTCGCTCACCACCGGAATACCCGTGACCACGGCGAGGTGATCGCCATCCCCAATCTGAAAGGTAGAATTGCGTTCCGCATCCGGAAATACCGACAGCGGCGCGTGAAAAACCGTTTGGCCATGTGAGGCAATGGCGGCCACCTCGGCCGGCTTAACTTTCCACTTCTGGCAAAGCTTCTTTACATACAGCCCATGTAGCTCACCAATGAACGCATGCAGCATCACCAGTTGATGGAAGTCGACTACCGGTTTTGCGAATACGGATAATATCTTGGTTTTCACAACCTCCGGATAGGGCACGGTGTCGAAAGCCTCCAGCTGGCACTTAGTCTTTAGCCCCCGGCCTTGAAAGCGACACAGGGCTACATCAAGTCCATCAAGAGATGTTCCGGACATTAACCCGATGAGCAGCCGGGGCCTTGAAGGTGGAATTGGGAAACGGAATCGAGCCATGTTGGGCGAAAGTAAGGGGAATACCGGAAAAAAATTAAACAAAATATGCAAGAATAATCGACTCATGTGCGGTATTTTGCTACTTTCACGTCAAATATTTGCAAAAAGTAGCAAACTAAAACAAAAAAAAGTATGGAAAAACTCTACAGGAATCAGGCCCTCCGGCCTGGCCATGCACCTGTCGGGAGGCTGATTTTTCGGGCCCTTTGGGTCTGTCTGCTGCTCCCCATTGTTGCACTTGCACAAGAACGCCCGGTTTCCGGGCGGGTAACCACGGCAACTGATAGTCAGCCATTGCCGGGGGTAAACATTTTGGTGAAAGGCACCACCACGGGTACGATCTCGGATGCCGATGGCATGTATAAGATAAACGTGGGCGACGGCGCCGTGCTCGTGTTTAGCCAAATCGGCCTAAAAACGGTGGAAGTGACCGTTGGCAACCAGCAGGTAATCGATGTTGTCATGGAAGAGGAGATACGCAACCTGGACGAGGTGGTTGTGATCGGTTCAACCCTGCGGCAGGCCAAACGGGAACTCGGCAATAACATTTCATCGGTGAATGCACAAGCTCTTGAGCGTACGGGCAGCAGCGATCTCTTTGGTTCATTGCAAGGTAAGGTTCCCGGTGCTCAGATCACCCAAAACTCCGGTGACCCTGCCGGTGGGATGTCCATTCGTTTACGCGGCGTGAAGTCGTTGCAGGGTGGTTCGGATCCTCTTTATGTTATTGATGGGGTGATCATCAGTAACAACACCACAAACGTTTCGCAAACTGCATTGGCCAATCAGGTAGGCCAGTCCGCATTGGGTAACAACCGGATGGTGGATATCAACCCGGCAGATATTGAGAGCCTGAATGTGATTAATGGCGCGGCAGCCGCAGCACAATACGGTTCGCGGGCTGCCAATGGCGTGGTGATCATTACCACGAAGAAAGGGCGTTCCGGGGCACCGAAAATTTCGTTCACCACCAGTGTGAACACGAATGAATTGAGAAAGCGAGTACCCTTTACCACACTGGGCAAGCAGTACGGCTTTGCTAATTTGAGATTACATCCGATTGGCGCACTGACAACAGGTCAGTTCGCGAGTATTGGTACCGGTGCACCGGGTGCTTATGTTCCTCAGCCCGGAGAGACTTTCCAACCCATCGTGCGAGATGGTGTAACCTCTTACTTGCGTACGAACCTGGTTGATGTTACTAGATATGACTATCAGGATTTCATCTTCCGCACCGGTGTGGGTACTGATAATAATCTCTCCGTTACAGGCGGCAATGATAAGACTCAGTTCTATGCAGGGTACAGTTACACCCGCAATGAAGGGATCATTAAGGGCACCGATTTCACGCGGCACAATTTCCGTGTACGTGTAGATCAGCGCCTGAGCGACTGGGCCAAAATCAGCGCAGGCCTCTCGTATGCCAACTCGTTCACCAATGAAAAGGCAAATGGAAACGTTTTTTACAGCCCGATTAATTCCATCAATATCACCAATAACATTTACGACCTCAATCAGCGTGACGCTGCCGGCCGTCTGTTAGCGGTGGAAGCGACTCGTGTGAACCCGTTGTCAACTATTGAAGACATGAACTTCACGCAGGATGTAAACCGCACGATCAATGACTTGCAACTGAATCTTACTCCCGTAAAAGGTCTTGGCATTGACTGGATCATTGGGGTCGATGCATTTAGCCAGGTGGGCCGTGGGCTGATCAAACCTTATCCGTATCAGGCGCAGGCCGGTTTGCCACCAGAACGTTATCCGAATGGTTTTACCTCACACGCGAGCAATACCCAGTTGCAGTTCAATACTGACTTGAACATCAGCTATGAACGACAGCTCACCAACGATCTGAAGCTGAACCTCATCGGTGGAACCAGTTACCAGTTTCTGAAGTCTGACCTCATCCGCACATCGGGTGAGAACCTGGCTCCTTTTATCGAAACCATCAATGGCGCCGCCAGCACTACGGTAACATCAGGGTATGGATATGATCGCTTCTACCTGTTCGGGTATTTCGGGCAAGCTACGATCGGCTTTAAGAACTACGCTTTTTTAACCGGGGCAGTGCGCCTGGATGAGTCTAGCAAATTCTCAGAAAATGAACGCCGGCAGACCTACCCTAAAGTAAGTGCCAGTTTCGTTCCGTCAGACATGGAATGGTTCAAAAATTCGGTTAACTCCAACATCCTGAGTTCTGTGAAGTTGCGTGCCAGCTGGGGCCAGGCGGGTAATCTGTTAGGAATCGGCTCATTTGATCGCTTCTGGCAGTTCAATCCAACTCCTTTCCTGGGACGCAATACTATCGTACCGAGCTCCCAGTTGGCCAACCCGAGTGTTCGCCCGGAACGGATGGAAGAGCTTGAATTTGGAGGTGATTTTACGTTCTGGCAAAACAAACTCAGCCTTGGCGTAACAATTTACCAGCAGCAGATCCAGGATCTAGTGGTGAACCGTAATATTGCCTCGTCGCAGGGCGGTTTGAGTATTGTTACCAATGTGGGCCAGATGGAAAACCAAGGTTTGGAATTGGTATTGGGTATCACGCCGGTCCGCACGTCGAACTTCTCGTGGGACGTAACCCTGATTTACAACCGTAACCGAAATAAGGTGACCCGGTTGGGTACCCCCACCATTGGATTTAACAATTCTGCCGGTGCTCCCTCCTTCCTTGTGGAAGGGCAGCCTGCTTCTGTGTTCTATGGAACAGCGTTTGCGCGGGATGCAAACGGGAATATTCTGCTGACCCCTACGCCCACGGGCTTCCTGGGTGGCCTCCCGCAGCAGGAACGCGGATCGCAGGCTTCTACCTCACCGCTGGAATTTTCACCGGGACGCGATGCCTCCGGACAACCCACAGGTGGCGTGATCCGCAAAATTATTGGTGATCCCAATCCGGACTTTACCGGCTCCATCATGAACACATTGAACTACAAGAACCTGACATTCAATTTCCTGTTTGACTTTGTACAAGGTGTGGAGGTATTCAATGCTGACATACGCACCCGCCAAAACGTGGGCGTGGGCGAGAATGTGGAGAAGGAAATGAACGGAACTCTGCCTCGCGGATACACCTTCGCGGTGTTTCCGATTGAAGAATGGCGCGTGAATGATGGTTCGTTCGTTAAACTCCGCGAGATCGGCCTTACCTACAGCTTCCTCAAACCCATCAAAGGAATTAATAGCGTAAACCTGGGTCTTTTCGGCCGGAACCTGATTTCGTGGGACAATTACAACGGCTATGATCCGGAAACAAATGCCGGTGGTAACAGCGACCTGGTACGCGGTATTGACTTCGGTAACGTACCGATACCCCGCACCTACAAGCTGCAATTAACTGTTACGTTTTAACCGCAAAATGCTGACATCATGAAAACAAAAATATCTGCACTCGCCTTAAGCCTTACCCTGTTGCTGGTAAGCTGCGACCAAGAATATCTCAATCCCAGCGCTGCCTCACAAACCCAGGTAGTCAATGACGTGCTCGGTTTGATTACCCTGGCCAACGGCCTCCAGTTTCGATACTCGGTAACCCGGTTGTCGCCCAATTATACGGTACCTACAACGAGTGGCATCCTGACCCGCGAGTTAACTGTGCTCAACGCCGGTAACACGGATGAAGAGAACCTGCGATTGGGCGGAAACAATGTTATTGGTTCGAACGGCGTCATTTCTAACCTGTGGAACCAGTGTCATCTGATCCGGGCTACTGCCGATCAAATTCTGTCTAACCTTAGCATCGTGACTGACCAGGGTATTAAAGGTGGCCTACAAGCCCATGCGACAATCTATAAAGCATTGGCCCTCGGCAACCTTGCCATGTTCTGGGAAAGTGCCCCGATTACCACGCAAATCAACGCGCCATTTGTTAGCCGGCTGGAGATTCTGCGAGAAGCCATCCGGATTCTGGAAGCCGCCTCGGCTGAGTTGGCCAAGGCAGCGCTACCGGCTACGTTTACCTCGCGGATCGTCAGTGGAATTGATTACGCCAATACGCTGAATGTGCTCATCGCCCGCTATGCCCTGATGGCTGGTGAATACGATAAAGCTATCAGTGCTGCAAATCTGGTATCCACTGCCACCACCGTCAGAGCTCTGATGAACCATGATGATGCTTCACAAAACGCTATGTTCTTTGTTGCATTTTCCAACCGCAACGTTACCGAGCCGCCCGATGCTCTCTTCAGCTTGCCGGCAGCTCTGCAAACACCCGCAGACGACCGGCGTATCTCCTTCTTCTTTAACTCAGCAGGAGGCACCGGTACAGTGAATCGCGCGCGTGCGAGTTTCTTCACGGCAAACTCGTCTGCTGTGCCGATCTACCGACCGGGCGAAGTGTTCCTGATACGGGCTGAAGCCAACGTACGGAAATCTTCTCCGAACCTGACGGCTGCTGTTACGGACCTCAATGCTGTATTGCAGAAAACCGCCGCCCAGGACGCATTAGGCATTGGCGCAACGCTGCCTGCTTACTCCGGGCCGGTTGCAGCTGCCGATTTGCTCACCGAAATATACCGCCAGCGCTGCATTGAACTGTACCTGTCGGGTATGCGCCTGGAAGACAGCAGACGTTTTGGACGCCCGGCCTCCGAGCGTGGACGTACGTTCCTGCCGTATCCGTTTTCGGAAAGGGACAACAATTCCCTGACACCGGCCGACCCGGCTTCTTGATCGCGCTATGTTGAAAGAAGAAAGACACGATTTCATTCTGAATGAAGTAAGAATTCGAAATCGTGTCTTACTTTCTGACCTTGCCGCTCGCCTCGAGGTCTCCGAAGACACGGTCCGCAGAGATCTGACTGAACTCCATCTCCTTGGCAAACTAAAAAAAGTGCACGGCGGGGCAGTTGCCAAGTCCTTCACGCCTTTTTCCTTCCGCCAGGAAGAAATCTACGATCACCAGAACAAACAAATCATCGCCCGCAAGGCGGCCCGGCTGTTAACCCACGACATGGTGGTTCTCATCACCGGCGGTACAACCAACCTAGAATTCGTTACGCAGTTACCGGAAGAGATTCATCTCACATACTTGACACCCAGTTTACAAGTGGCCATGCAACTGGGTCAACTGCCACACGTAGACACAATTTTATTGGGTGGCAAAGTGGCTAAAGATGCTCAGGTTACTTTTGGTATGGATGCCTTACGAATCCTGAGCCAAACCCGGGCCGACATCTGTTTTCTGGGCACCGGTCACCTCGACCCGGTTAATGGTGTCTCTGAGTTTGATTGGGAAGTGGTGCAGCTAAAAAAGGCGATGATCAACAGTTCCCGAAAAATTGTACTGCTAACCCTTTCAGCAAAACTCAATTCCACCCAACGCTACCAAATCTGCGGTGTGAATCAAATCCACACGCTGATTACCGAGCTACATCCACAAGATCCGGCGCTGGCCGACTTCCGGGCGGTAGGCCTTGAAATCATCTGAGCAATATCGCCAGAACAAATCATGATATTTGTGGGTAATGACCACTTTCCGAACCGAATGGAGCGGCGTGAGATTTCCCGGCACGGAATTCACTCACGCAGACAGGATCCTCACCTCCGGCAGCTGCTTTGCTCAACGCTTTGGTACCTGGCTGGCTGAAAACAAATTCGAGGTCCTGAATAATCCCTTTGGGATCAGCTACCAGCCGCTGGCCATCCACGACCAGCTGTGTGCGGCACTAACGGGCGCCGGTGTTCTGCCCAGCCATTTTGTTGAACGCGAACACAGGTACGTACACCTTGATTTTCACTCGAGCTTACAGGGGGGCACAAAAGAAGAACTACAGACACTCATCGGCTGGCAACAGCATCAGGTTCAAGAATGCCTGAACTCAGCCCACTGGCTGATTCTGACGTACGGAACAGCATGGGTTTACGACTATCTGCCCACCGGTAAAACGATCAATAACTGCCACAAAATCCCTGCCCGGCAGTTTACCAGGCGCCTGCTGAACGTGCCTGACATTACCGAATCCTTCAATCTGCTCTACGGCGAGCTGAAGGAGAAAAATCCGGCTCTAAGATTGTTGCTCACGATCAGTCCTGTGCGGCACATCAAAGATACGCTGGAAGGAAACTCCGTGAGCAAGGCCGTGCTGCGTGTGGCGGCTCATGAGATCCGGAAACAACATCCAGACGTGGTCTACTTTCCGGCATTTGAAATCCTGCTGGATGATTTGCGCGACTATCGGTTTTATGAAGATGACTTGTTACATCCGAACAGCCTGGCCGAGCAGTACATCTGGGAAAAATTCAGTAACAGTTTTTTCCCGGAAGCAACCCGCACGCGGCTGGCCCAGTGGCAGTCGATTAAAAAATCATTGGCCCACATTCCTTTCCAGCCCGAAGGTCCATCGTACCGACATTTTCTCGAATCGTTACTGGAGCGCCTGCAACACCTCGCCCCGGTACTGTCGGTGGAGAATGAACTTAATGAAGTTCGCGCCAGATGGGAAGCCATAAAAATTTGATAAGCAGTTTGTACCTTTGAAGAGCATTAAAATCTGTTTAACCATGAGCCGTGAAGTATGGATCGTGTCGGGTGTTCGTACCCCGATAGGTAGTTTTGGTGGAAGTCTGGCAACCGCAACAGCGGTACAACTGGGCGCGGCGGCTGCTCGGGCAGCGTATGAACGCATTGGGCTGGCGCCCCGCGAAATCGGAGAGGTTTTTTTTGGCAACGTGATTTCCGCCGGTCTGGGGCAGGCACCCGCAACCCAAGTTGCCGTTGGAGCTGGCTTGGGTTACGAAATTCCGTGCACGCTGGTCAATAAAGTGTGTGCATCCGGTATGAAGGCCATCATGCTGGGCGCCCAAAGCGTTCAACTTGGTGTGAACGAAGTTGTGCTGGCGGGCGGAATGGAAAGCATGAGCAACATCCCCTACTACCTGGCAAAGGCGCGCTATGGCTACAAATATGGGAATGGCGAACTGCTGGATGGCCTGACACATGATGGCTTAACCGATGCCTACAATCACTGTGCAATGGGGGTCTGTGCCGATAATACAGCCAAAGAAATGGGCATCACACGCGCGCAGCAGGATGCATATGCCATCGCGTCGTACATGCGTGCGGCCGAGGCCTGGAAGGCGGGAAAGTTCAGGAATGAAGTAATTCCGGTGCAGCTCACCGGCCGCAAGGGAGAGGTGACCAGCGTTACAGACGATGAAGAATACAAAAATGTGAACTTTGATAAAC
>CANGUI010000056.1 GCA_947457025.1 Flammeovirgaceae bacterium
AATCGCTAATCAGTTTAGCCGAAATCAGTGCTCGCCAGAGGGGACAAATAGAGGCACTCAGTTTTCTTGACGAAGCTGAGGCGGTTGCAACAGCATCTCAATACCCGGAACTCCAAATAGACATTTACAAGAATAAATCGCTGATCTACAATCAAATTAACGATCACAGAAATGCAGCTGACTATCAGTCAAGATACATTCGCTTAAAGGACAGTATCTACAGCAATGAGTTGATTAACAACTTGGCGGATGTCCAAGCCCAATACCAAGAACGCAAAAACCTCAAAACCATCCGCGAACAGTCTGAAATCCTGCTGCTCAAGGAAGAAATCATCAAACGCCAAAGGCAGCAAACTACCTTCATCACCATTGTGGCGTGCATCGGGATTCTACTGGCCTACGTATTCTTCCGGTTGCTCCGCGAAATCCAGCGCAAGAAAGCCGACCTGGCGGAAAAAAACAGACAGCTGCGCGAAGCACAGGAGGCCCTGCGCAAAATCACCCTCGACCTCGACCACCTGGTTGCCGCCCGTACCCGCGACCTGGCTGAGATCAACCGCTCCCTAACCCGCACCAACGAAGAACTCGACCACTTCATCTACCGCACCTCGCACGACATTCGTGGCCCGCTGGCCAGCCTGCTCGGCCTCGCCTACCTGGGCAAACTCGAAGTAACCGAACCTGTGGCCGGCAACTACCTCCGCCAGATCGACCAAACCGCCTCCAAACTCAACGGCGTGCTCTCCAAACTCGCCAAAATCAACCAGATCAGCCGCGGCATACTGAAACCCGAATCCATCGACTTGCCCGCTCTCATTCAACGGATCGTCACCCGCCAGATAGCCGCTGTGCCGCCCGGCACCGTAGATATTTCGATTGAAGTGGACGATACCGTTCGGCTCATCTCGGATAGCTCGCTGCTCGAGACCTGCCTGGAAAACCTGATCAGCAATGCCATCAAATACCGGGCAGAAGGCCTGCGCTCCCACCCCTTTGTTAAAATCGTGGTGTACAAAAAAATGCATGCTGCCCTCATTCGCGTGATCGACAACGGCATCGGTATCCCCTCCATGCCCCAGGAGCGGTTGTTCCGCATGTTTGTCCGCGCATCCGAGCGCTCAGAAACGGGCGGCATTGGCCTCTACCTCGCCAAGCTCAGCGCCACCCGCATCTTCGGTAAACTCAGTTACTCCAAAGACGAGGCAGGCCACACAGTATTTCTGCTGCTCCTCCATCCCAACCTGGAACAACGCGTAAACCAGTCCGAGCAGGAGAAAACTAAAAAGCGCGTGCAGGAGGCGTCTGTCCGCGCCCGCGTACGGGCTCTTTCGAACGAGGTGCTGTAAATCCTCAACAATTCGCATCTTTGCAGGCCTTTGCAAAGGTATCCCCCTCATGAGTACTCCGGTTAAGCGATATACGGTCACTGCCGCCCTTCCCTACGCCAATGGCCCTAAACATATCGGCCATCTCGCAGGCGCTTACATTCCGGCCGACGTATACGTGCGCTACTTGCGCCTCCGGCAACGGGATGTAATCTTCGTCTGCGGCAGCGATGAGCACGGCACCGCCATCCCCAACCAGGCGCTGAAAGAAAACACTACGCCCCGCGCCATTATCGACAAGTACCACGCCCTCATACGCGACAGCTTCCGCGAGCTGGGCATCTCCTTCGATGTCTACCACCGCACCAGCGAACCTCTCCACCACGAAACATCGCAGGAGTTTTTTCTTGCCCTTCACCACAAGGGACTACTCACCGAGGAAACCAGTGAGCAGTTTTTCGACGCTCAGGCCAACGCCTTCCTGGCCGACCGCTACATCATCGGTACCTGCCCACGCTGCGGCCACCCCGATGCATTTGGCGACCAGTGCGAAAAATGCGGCTCTACTCTCAGCCCCGCAGAACTAATCAACCCACGCTCCACGCTGTCGGGCCAAACGCCCGTGCTGCGCCCCACCCGCCACTGGTACCTGCCGCTCCAGAACTACGAACCCTGGCTGCGCGAGTGGATCCTGAAAGACCACGCCCACGATTGGAAACCCAACGTCTACGGCCAGTGCAAATCGTGGATTGACGCCGGTCTTCAGCCCCGCGCCATGACCCGCGACCTCGACTGGGGCATACACGTGCCGCTGCCCGATGCTGCCGGCAAGGTGCTCTACGTCTGGTTCGATGCTCCCATCGGCTATATCTCCGCCACGCGCGCGCTGTTTCAGGAACTCAGCTCCGGTACCCGGCAATTCGCCACCCCGCAGCGCGATTTCGGCGCTGTGCAGCCAGACGACTGGAAAACCTACTGGGAAGCGGACGATACCCAATTGGTTCATTTCATCGGCAAAGACAACATCGTTTTTCATTGCATCATCTTTCCGATCATGCTGCATGCCTCCCAACGCTTCATCGTGCCCACCAACGTGCCCGCCAACGAGTTCATGAACCTGGAGGGCAATAAAATGAGCACCAGCCGGGGTTGGTCGATTGAAATGCACGAGTACCTGACCGATTTCCCCGGAAAACCCGATATCCTGCGCTACGCACTGCTCACCAACCTGCCCGAAACAAAAGACAGCGAGTTTACCTGGAAAGACTTTCAGGCCAAAAACAACAACGAACTCGTGGCCATCTTCGGCAACTTCGTAAACCGTGCTCTGGTGCTCACTCAGAAATTTTTCGCCAACATGGTGCCCCCCCGTGGGCCCGCCACACCGGTGGATGAACACGCCCTTGCCGCCATCGCCGCCGCACCGGCTGCCATCGCCGCCGCCATCGAAGCCTTTCGCTTCCGCGAAGCCACCGCTGCCCTCCTCGACCTGGCCCGCACTGGCAACAAATACCTGGCCGACACCGAACCCTGGAAGGTTGCCAGGCATGACCTCCCCCGCGTGGGTACAATCCTCCACATCGCCCTGCAGATTGCCGCCAACCTGGCACTCGTGGCCGAGCCATTCCTGCCGTTCAGTGCGCAGAAGCTGCGCTCCATGCTCCGCCTGCAACCTCACCCGTGGACGGCCGCCGGCAGCGACACCCTCTTGCCTGCCGGCCACGAGCTCGGTTTGGCTGAACTGTTATTCGAAAAAATCGAAGACCCCATAATTGACAAGCAGATAAAAAAACTGATGGACACCCAAAACGCCCCCACGCCGGCCCCCGTCGTGGCACCCCTGAAGCCGGAAATCGTATTCGATGACTTCACCAAACTAGACCTGCGCGTGGGTACTGTAACCGCAGCCTCAAGAATGGAAAAGTCAGACAAACTGCTCCGCCTCACCATCGATGATGGCCTCCAGGCCCGCACCATCCTCAGCGGCATTGCCAAACACTACACCCCCGAGCAATTAGTGGGGCAACACGTAACCTTCATCGCCAACCTGGCACCGCGGAAAATGATGGGAATCGAATCGCAGGGCATGGTGCTGATGGCTGAAGACGGTGACGGCAAACTCCGGTTATTGCAGCCGGATCATCCCGTACGGCCAGGTGCTACCATTAGCTGACGCCCCACACCAAGGCCCTTCAGGGGGTGCCCCTGCGCTGCCCGCAAGGCCTCGCGGCAGGGTCGGGCCTTCGTGGCTCGCCACCCACCGCCAAGCCCCGGCGGGCTCAAACAAACCCACTCAGTCCCTCACCCGGGGAAGAGCCACCCGCCAAACCAGCGCAACGAACCAACATAGCAACGCCCAGAGGCTAAACCCATGACGCGCAGATTTCTTTGGTGGCTCATGATGATCCTGCCCGTAGTCAGTGGGGCGGCCCAGCCGCGTCCGAAAATCGGACTTGTCCTGAGTGGAGGCGGTGCCAAAGGCTTCGCCCACATTCGCGTATTGCAGGTGTTGGATTCCCTCGGCATTGTGCCCGATTACATCGCCGGTACCAGCATGGGCTCCATCGTGGGCGGGCTCTACGCGGCCGGCTATACCGGTAACCAGATCGACTCCATCGCCAAACGGCTCGACTGGAACCAGCTGCTAACCAACAGCGTCTCCTTCGATGAAATCAACATTGAAGAAAAAGATGAATTCGGGCGGTACATCTACGAACTGCCTCTCGTGGGACTCAAACCAAAACTGCCCCTGGGGCTCATCGAAGGGCAGCAGATCGAAGAACTTCTGGCCGACCTGTTCTTCCACGTTAATACCATCCACGATTTCAAAAAACTACCAACCCCGTTCTTGTGTGTAGCCTCCGACATCATCCGGGGCGAGCCCGTGGTACTCCGCCATGGCAGCCTGCCGACAGCCATCCGGGCCAGCATGTCAATCCCGTCTATCTTTGCACCGGTGCGCCGCGACGGACGCCTGTTGGTGGATGGCGGAGTTTTTAACAACCTGCCCGTAAGCTACTGTCGCCAGATGGGCGCCACCTACATTATCGCGTCGGATGTGGATGGAGGGCTGTATCGCGAATCCGAACTTACCTCCGCTGCCCAACTGCTGATGCAAACCGCCCTGCTGGTCGGCAACATCACCTACCGCCAGGAAGTGAAGGATGTTGACCTGCTCATCGACATTTACCCCCACCTGCGCTACGGCACCATGGATTTCAGTCAGCGGTCTGACATGATGAGGGCCGGGAATGAGGCTGTTCGGGAGGTCATTCCCCGGTTGGTTGACCTCGCCAAGCGCCAGCGCACATTTCCGCCTCGCCAAGTGCAGCCGATTCCACGCGTAAACCGCCGCTACAGCATTCAGAACCTCACCACCGATGGCATCAGCGAGCCAAATGTCAAACTCGTTCAAGCCCGCTTCCACGCCCAACCTGGCGAGCAACTTGGCTCCGCCGCCATCAGCGCCCGCGTTCACAGCCTCATGGGCATGCGCCTGTTTGATAAAATTGGCTACCACATCGAAGGCGACAGCCTGCAGAGTACCCTCACGTTAAAAGCCACTGAGCGTCCCGCCAATGCCGTGAAGTTCGCCATGCACTACGACACCGAGCGCGGCGCCGGCGTCATCCTCAACTTCACCAAACGAAACTTTCTGCTACCCGCTTCGCGGTTCGTAACCACCGTAGACCTGGCCGAAAGCCCCCGCCTGCGGGCGAACTACTTCTACTACCTCGGCCGCCAAGCGCAGTGGTGGCACCGCACCGAACTATACGGTGAACGCCTCCTCGTCAATTCCTTCATTCAGGGAACACCCGTGCCCGACATCGTAAGCCAACACACCATGGCCACTACCATGATCCACTCCTCGGTTAGCCCCGCGCAACAAGTCGGGGCCGGGCTAATCTGGCAACAAAACGAACTGCGACCCAAAGTAGACCCCAACTCCAAAAACCGCCCCGACCCGCTGGAGATTGTTGATTATTCCATGGCCACATTCGGTACGCGCCTTTTCTTTCAACACAATACACTTAACAAAGTATTTTTCCCTACCCGGGGCAAGTGGCTCCAGGTAGAATGGAAAGTGCTCGCATCTAACCGCTTTCGGGCCGATTTACTGCAGAGCGCTCAACTACCCTCCAGCCGGCTGCTGGTAGAAGGCCTCATGCCCGCCTATAGTCGTCTGAACATCAAAGCCCAGCACCTGCTCCCGCTGGGTAGCCGCTCGGTAGTGCAGCTGACTGCCCAAATCGGACAGACGTTTGAAATGTTCGCAGAATCGGGGGATTTCTCGGTCTATGATGTAGCCGCCGGTGACTTTTTCCATGTGGGTGGCCAGGTACAACGCCCCCGGCCGAACAGCTTCCTATTGATGGGCCTTCGCCAAGGTGAGCTGAGTGTTCCGCAGGCGATTGTCATGGGCGCACATCTGCAATATACATGTGCAAAAAATACATACCTGATTCCCACCGTAAACGTGCTGGCAGGCGGCTACCGGCCCGCTGATTTCTGGCGCACGGTGGGGCACGTTCAATTCAGCGACCAGGTAAACGATCAGGCATTTTACCAACTCGGATACGGCGTAACGGCCGCCTACTACAGCATCCTCGGACCAATTCAGGTATCCGTAGCTCACAATCCCCAAACGGGTAAGGTGCGCGGCTTCTTCAACATCGGTTTCTCATTCTGACTTGTTCGCTACACCCGCTGTGGGCTTCAGGTGCTGCAAAAACTCCGCCGGACATGAGCTGTTCTGAAAACCGAAATCCTCAGCAACTTCACCGCCATCAGGGGCACGCACGTGTGTACTGCCCTGCACCTAAACAAGCGAAATTCATCGCAAATAAATATGGAAGGAAGGTATCACGTTGGGCAGAAGGGTAGGCCTATTTGCCATTACATAACGCACGAAAATAACGGCAAAAGATAGCCAGCAGAATATGAATACATCCAAAAGAAAATCCCGGAAGGGCGTTAAAAAAAACGTCTACTGAGAAGTCCGATTCAACTCCACCTCCGCAGCTATAAAACCAAAAGCGGCAAACTGCTTCCCTTCAACCACCTGCTGAAACACCGCATTCGCTTTGGCAGGCTCACCCGTATACAAATACCAGTTGCCAACGCCATACCCCTGCGTGGCCATGGCCAGGTCGCGATCTTCAGACGTACCTTGTACGTGTAACA
The DNA here is from genome assembly GCA_947457025.1 of Flammeovirgaceae bacterium. Classification (GTDB taxonomy): domain Bacteria; phylum Bacteroidota; class Bacteroidia; order Cytophagales; family Cyclobacteriaceae; genus ELB16-189. The sequence goes on from CANGUI010000056.1 coordinate 6,510, forward strand.
CCTCTTCCGGTGAACGTTTCCCCGCATACAACTGAAGGCGCTGGTGGTACGAATCGTTTTCGATGAGGTTCAGCGAATCCGGGAGCATCGCCAGTACATTGGCGGCCTGTTCTTTTTTACCGGCCCGCTGCAGCGCCATGTACAACCAATCGGCCGTTGCGGTTTTCAGATCATCGTTGACAGACACCGTCCAGCATTCCTTGTAAGCGGCAATGGCTTTTTCCCAATCGCCCTTCAGGTAGTAGGCCAGCCCAAGGTGGTACCAGATGTTAAACTGCGTATTGGAGAGCGGCTGGTTGAGTTTGTTCGGCTGCCCGTCGGGTTCAATTTCTATCGGGGCGCCCTGCATGAGCGTAGCCGCCTTTTCGAGGTCGGTAATGGCAGCATCAAAATTTCGAAGGGTGATGTAGCGATGGCCGCGATGCCGGTAGAGGCGGTACGAAGCCGGGTAGCGACCTATTGCCTCCGTGAAGATATCGATGGCGCGCTGGTAGTGGGCGAGGTAGGCTTCGCGCCGGCCGTACCAGATGTAGTTTTCTTCAGAAGCATCCGCCTCGAAATTCTTTTGCGCCACCAGCAGGTTGCTGTCGAGCAGCGCTTGTACTTCCGGCGTACGGGTGGGCTCGAAAAAAGGTGTGCCGCTGAGTGAAATAACGACCGGTGCGGGTGGGTTGGCGGTCTCTTGGCGGGGCGACTCGCAGCCCAGGAGGGAAACCAACGTTAACACTCCAAAAAAAGTAATCACGCGCATAGGTGCTGGCTGTTTAGTTTGTGCCTGGCTGCTTCAGTATGAAGCCCGCCTTTTGCTTTTCCTCGGCCACAATCTTGCGCACATCTTCGAGTAATTTTTTGGCATCGTAGACGATCCCGTCTTTTACGGTGTAGCGTACTCCCCCGACGCGCTCCACGGTGTTTTCGGGCGAGAGTTTGATCGCACCCGTGCCGTATAGCACCTGCAGGTTTTCGAGCGGATTCTGATCTACGATTACAAAATCGGCCAGTTTACCTACCTCAACCGAGCCAAGGTCTTTGTCGATGCCGAGGGCCTGAGCCCCGTACAAGGTTGCCGACCGGATAATTTCGATCGGGTGGAAGCCGCACTCGCGCAGCAGTTCCAACTCGCGGATGTAGGCAAAGCCATACGTTTGAAAAATGAAGCCCGAATCGGAGCCGGTGGTGACGCGGCCGCCCCTGTTTTTGTACTCGTTCACGAACGTCATCCACAGCTGGTAGTTTCGCTTCCACTCCACTTCCTGCTCCGTACCCCAGTTGAACCAGTAAGAGCCGTGCGCTCTTCGGTTGGGCTGAAAAAATGCCCATAACTGCGGCAGTGTGTACTCCTCGTGCCACTCAGCCCGGCGGGCGCGATGCAGATCGCGGCTGGCTTCGTAAATGTTGAAGGTCGGGTCAAGGGTGAAGTCGAGTTCCAGCAAGCGGTTCATAACGTTATTCCAATGCTCGGAATACGGAGGGGCGGCCTGCTTCCAGAGCTTGCCCGCATTTTCGAAGCGGTGCTGCTCATCCTGGTAATTATAGTTGAGGGGGTAGTCCTGAATGGTGCGATCGGCAAAGAGCGCCTCCGGTAAACCGTACCAGTGCTCCATGGAAGTGAGGCCCGCCTCTGCGGACTTTACCACATTCCAGCGTGCCACATCGAGTTGCGCATGGTGGCAGGCCGACCGCAGGCCAATGCGTTTGTTCTCGCGCAGCGCGGCGTCCATCACGGGCGGGCTCGCCCCAAAGAACTTGATGCCGTCCGCTCCTTTGAGTTTGTTTTCATTTACCCAGGCACGCGCCAGCTCGGGGGTTGTGATTTTCTCCTTCGCGCCTGCCCCAAATACATTGTACGCCAGTATGCGGGGGGCGGTGATCAGGTTTTTGGCGCTTTTATTTTTTTGATCCAATACCCAATCCAAACCATTGCCACAGGACGGATCGCGGATTGTGGTGACACCGTGGCCCATCCACAGCTTAAAAACATATTCCGCAAAGGGGGCCTGACTGCCACCGATGTGTCCATGCAGGTCGATGAAACCGGGCATCAGGTACATCCCTTCGGCCTGCACTTCTTTTCCGCCGGGTTCCAGCCGCGGCCGGCGCTCGGGGTTGACCGCCACACCGGGATACCCCACCACGTCAATACGGGTAATGCGGTTATTGCGCACTTCGATGTCGATCGGCCCGATGGGGGGCGCACCCGTACCGTCAATGAGCGTGACTCCGCGAATCAATAATTGCGGGAAGGGACCATCGCCTTCTTTCACTTCGGGCGCCTTCTTTATCTGCGCCACCGCA
>CANGUI010000057.1 GCA_947457025.1 Flammeovirgaceae bacterium
ATATCCTTATGCGTGGATTGGCGTAGAGTTTGAATACTGGATTACCTCTTCCCCTTGGGTGGTACGCAACTTCCAATTGATCACAGCTTTAGTCATGACTGCCATGGGAGTGCTCAACATCTGGTCAGCCCGTAACCCGACCTCTTTCTCCGTGAAATTCAATGCAAGCGGATTTCGCAGAGGGATCGTGCTAAGCATTCTTAACCCGATGGCGATCCCATTTTGGATTGGCATAACGGCGTATCTCAAATCGCAGAGGTGGATTGATCTTTCAACCACCGGGTTGCTCCATACGTATGTGCTGGGCACTTCGATTGGTGCGATGGCATTGCTCACACTGTACACATTCCTGGCCAACCGCCTATCGGTCTACATTCAAAACAGCCGCGTGGTGCAACTTGTCCCTGGCATAACATTGCTACTACTGGGCATGTATGCGTTTGGAAAATTTTTCAGCAGCTAATCTGCTGACCGGTTCGTATCGCCAGCAGCCCACCAGATGATCGTTCACCAACCCGCATGCCTGCATGTGTGCGTACATCACGGTACTGCCAACAAACTTAAATCCGCGTTTGATCAGGTCTTTACTCAGCGCATCGGACTCCGCCGTAGTGGCGGGAACTTCCTTCAGTGACTGCCACTGATTGACAATGGGACGATGATTGACGAATGACCAGATGTACTGATCGAACGTGCCAAATTCACGCTGCACCCGAAGAAACTGTTTGGCATTGTTCACCGCCGCATGAACTTTGAGGCGATTGCGCACCACGCCCGGATCGAGAAGGATTTTCGCCAGCCGCTTGTCAGTGAACCGCGCCACCTTAACCGGATCAAAATCCGCGAAAGCGCGGGCATAACCACTCCGCTTCTTTAAAATCGTAGACCAGCTAAGCCCCGCCTGCGCACCCTCCAGAATCAGAAACTCAAAGTGCTTACGGTCATCATGAACAGGCACACCCCATTCAGCATCGTGGTAGTGGATGTACTGCTCAAAACCTAAACACCATGGGCACCGGTTCCTGCCATCCACATTCATCGGCTGAAGATAGTAATGTTCCAGCAGCGAAAAAAATATGGCCCGAAATCGGGAGGGACCCGCACGCTCAAAGCCCTGCCGAGCGCTCGGTCTGCTGCCTCAAGCTGTACCGATCGTCCACAGAGCCGTCATAGCTGCGGGTAATGGCGAGTTCGTCGCGGGTAATGGAAAGGTCGAATTCGCCTTTCAGTATATAAGTCCAGTCGAAATCAGCAGTCCAGAAGCACGCATCAGCAAAGCGTATCTTGCCATTGTCCACTTCAAAAGTTCCTTCGCAAATTGCCGGGTATCTGGAGATGCTGCTCGAGCCCCGGAACCGATTCCCCTCAAAAGTCAACACCACATCTGCCGGTTGGTATCTCACCAGCGGGCCTGACCTGCTGAACATCCCGGTAAAAGTACCCTAAAAGCCTGTTGCCCCAGCGTCAGGTTGGCAGGCAATACACAACAAAAATAAAATGCTCAAGAGCCCCTTCATAGAACACACTTCGTTGTGGTTTACACAAAAAGCAAAATGGTTAGAGAATTCTAATAAATTTTTTGATGTGGTTCAGCTACCAGCGACTTGCCTTTGCCTCGCAGGTGCGCCTTTCCCAATACATCTTCCCCCTATCAGGTATTATCACCTGACGGTAGCCACGATGCCCAAAATTGCTTTACAAATCTCTACGGCAAAATTTTGATATCCGTAACATTTACTGGTAAGGGGGTACAAATCGAAATTTGAGCCGCTTAATCGGGACATTTAAACCAAATAAATGCAGGGCGCTTGCGCCGAGGATAGTACGCTCACACACGGTGAAAATTATTTGTTCGCAGCAGCAAACTCACCAGCAGCCTTAGTCAGTTCGGAGACCGGAATTTTTGCGGATGGGATTCAACCCCTGCTGACGAAGCGGTGTGTGAGTTGCCATGGACCCCATAAGCAAAAAGGGGGACTGCGACTTGACGGACGGATGTGGATTGAGCGAGGTGGAAAGCACGGCCCCGTAGTGGTAGCGGGTGATGCCGGCGGAAGCATGCTGCTACAACGCGTGCAACTACCCCTCCCCCACGAAGATCACATGCCTCCAAAAGAAAAACAACAACTCACGCCCACCGAGATTGCGATTCTTGAAGCTTGGATCAATACAGGGGCATCATTCGATGCAAAATCGAACATAACAAACGCAATTGAGAAACCTGCTGATCCTGTTCAAACGGAAGTTGTATGGCTTGGAAAAGAAATCGCTCCTGCACCAAAGAACGCACTTGCAAAGTTATCCAAATTCGGTGCAACCATTATACCTGTCAGCCGGGAGTCGAATTACCTGAACGTTGGGCTTACGAATAGCAAGCCGTCCGATTCGCTGCTGATGGCCCTGGCTGCGGTACGCAATCATGTGGTGTGGCTGAAGGCCGATTGTGCGGGATGGACCCCGGCCCAAATTAAGTCTATTGCACGTTTTCCAAACCTGACGAAACTCTGGCTTAACCATTCCGGCATCGGTGATGCCTGTTTGGCAATTATTGATCGGGGCCCGGCCTTACAGTATGTAAATCTGACGGGCACATCCGTGTCGTACACCGGTGTATTGAAGTTACTATCTACTCGCCCCGTTAATGCATTATATCTTTTTCAAACACGCGTCACCCCAGACGAAATTGCCGAACTAAAGAAGAGATTTCCGCTCGTGGGCATCGAAGGAATGGGCTACTCGGTGCCCACGTTCCCATCCGATACTCTCATCCTGAAGTAACTCGCCACGACTAACCCCATTATTTTTTCCTATTCAGTCAGGATACCTCCGTCCGGCAAAAATTTTTATGTAACATTCGGTTTGATTTCTAAAGGATGGATAAAAAACGTGTTTTGATTTGTGAAGACCATGCCATCATTAGCGATGGCCTTCAACTATTAATCAACACCCAGCCTGACCTCGCCCTTTTGGAATCCGTTCAGCAGGCGGACGATGCCATTCGTTCTATTGCCCAGGTTCGGCCTGACGTACTGGTACTTGACCTGAATCTCAAGGGATCAGACGGTTTTTCTGTGCTTAAAGCCTCGAAAAATTCTTATCCGGAGATCGTGGTGATCATTTTGACCATGTATCGCGATGAGTTGCTGATTGAGCAAGCACAAAAAATGGGTGCAAATGCCTACCTTGAAAAAAGTGCCGGCAAGGAGGAACTCTTACAGGCGATGCGCATGCGGCCGACCGACCCCTTTTTGTTATCGAGATCATTAAAAGCCGAAGAAGAAGCCAGGCGAAAGTTCCGCGACCACTTCGCAGGCAAGATGAAACTTACCAGACGGGAAATGGAAATTATTCCACATCTTGTTAATGGAAATACAAGCAACGAAATCGCTGGTGAATTAAATCTTAGTCCGCTTACGGTAGAAACACACCGCAAGAATATTTTTAAAAAACTGAAGATCGGGAACGTCGTGGATCTGGTAAACTTCGCACATGAAAATCATTTGGTCTAGTTGTTGTTTTATAATTTTTATAGGGGGCTACGCGCAACCAGAGACACAATCGCTACCGCTTGATACCATCCGACAAAAAGAATCGCTAACTCAATGGGCGTACCAGTTTGCAACGACACCCGATGCGCCAATTGAAACCGTCCTTACCGCATGGCGGGCGGGAGCATTCCAACATATGCGCTCCTCAAACCTGGGGTATAACGATCAGGCGTTGTGGTTTGCGATACCCATCTCTTTAAAAAATGCTTCACGAGAATTTTTCCTCGAGGTCGCCAATCCACACCTGGATAAGATTTCCGCATTTCTAATTGACTCCACCCAGCATGTTTCGCCAATTGGGAATCCCACGGGAGACAACTTGCCGTTTGATTCCCGAAGCTACATAAATCGTCATTTTGTCTGGCCGCTGAATTCAGCAGACATCTCGGGTAAGTCACTGCTTATCCGTGTGGAAAAGTTGAATTCATCACTCCAGGTGCCGCTTTGGATGTGGGAGCAGAACGCCTTCCGGCAGGCAAATACACGCACCACTCTGCTGTATGGCATAGGCTTTGGCATGATGCTACTGGTGGTCATCTACAGCCTGCTGGCTTGGATATTAATTCGCAATTGGCTGTACGCCGCCTACTTTTTCCTGATCTGCTGTTCGATTTTTCTACTGGCTATTAACGAAGGGTTTGCTTTTCAATTTATTTATCCGGCATGGGGCGGATTAAACAGCATCCTCCGTGTAACCATGGGCGCCGTTACCAACGGTGCATTTGTATTATTCTCTTTTTTGTTTTTGAATGTACGAACCAGGCTCCCGGGACTAAACCAACTATTTTTCAGCCTTCTGGCCTTTTATGCGGTAGCACTGATAGCCACTCCACTAACAGCTGGGTTCCTGGTGCGCCACTCGTCAATGTTTTTACCATTCATCCTTACGGTGATTTTATTTGGAAATCTTCTCTGTGTTTACGCAGCCATGCGCACGTACAAAAAGCAGCAGGTACTTTCCGGCCTCTACCTTACTGCATACTCGGCAGTATTGGTGGCCACGCTGACAACCGAACTGGATGATTATGGTGTTTGGACTCAACCCTTTAACTTTCTTTTTGTTGGTGTGCTAATTGAAATGCTCGTATTCTCAATTGCACTTACCTATTTAATGCGCAACGTTTATATCGAGCGAAATCAACTGTGGCTATCCATTTCGCGTCATCAAAAAGAAATCATGCAATCCTACATAAAAGGCATTGAATTAGAGCGGCAACGGGTATCTCGTGATCTGCACGATGACATTGGAAGTCGGCTCGGCAACTTACGCAGGATGGTTGAAACCGGTAGCCAGCCAGATGAAAGAATCATCGAACAGATCGAGATACTTTCGAAAGACGTTCGCACCATCTCACACCGGCTTTCTCCCCCAGAAAGAATCGCCAAAAATCTCGTGGGTATGGTCGAGGCACTCGCACAGGAAATCCAACAAACTTCAGGCATCCATTTCTCCGTACAGGCATTCGACTTCCCGGAAGAACTTGATCCAATCCTCGTTAGTGACTTGTATCATATCATACAGGAGGCAATACAGAATATCGTCAGGCACGCGCAGGCCTCAACAGCAGACATCCAGTTTTTTCGACATGAGAACGAATTGGTATTGACCGTTGATGATAACGGACGAGGATTTTCTACGGGCGGCAAATCCGATGGCATCGGATTGCGTAACATGCAGGTGCGGGCCGCAAACGCAGGTGGTATGTTCGAAATGACATCCGAACCAGGGAAAGGTACGCACATCCTAATTTCCATTCCTCAAAATGCAAATCGGGGATTCAGCGATACCCCACCGGTTGCAGATGATGTCGTGGCTGGCGAAAATTAATCAACTAACCAAGATCTCATCTTCAATATCCTTGTCGGTTCGAAATTCAGCCGCCTGTTACCCGCGTCTACTTTTCAATCGGCCATTGTCAGGCAAGAAACCCAACTTCTCAAAAGCTGGGAATACCTTACGACAACTTTTTTCAATACAACTGATGCAATAACTCAAAAACGCTTTTCCCGCACGGGGTGGCTTTTATTGGATAAATCCATTGATTCTAATTCACAACAGGCGCTTTCTTCACACTCAACACCTCAATGCCTTTCTCTTTCGCCATCGTATTGATGCGCTCCACGTTGCGGGCGATGGTGGCATTGAGCTTAACCAACTCCTCATCCACCTTTTTGGTTAGCATCTGCCGCACATCTTCCCCCTGCTGCGTGGGGGCAAAATCGCCTGCGCCCTGCTCAACCATAAGGTGCGCAAGCCGGTTGTTCATTTTGATGCCGTAGTTGAGCGGATCTTGTACGCTGCGGTTTTTGGTCTGGTGAATATTGTTTTCATGGACATTCAATTCATCCTCAAATTTCCCGACAACTTCATTCAACTCTTTGTATGCAGGCAAAGCTCCGATTTTACTTTTCAATGAATTGAGATCGTCTTTGATTTTGCGAATATCAAGTACTCCCTGGTTGGCTTCGCTCACTTTGTCGCGCACCTTAACCAGAAAATCAAATTGGGCCTGCAACTCAGGCAATGTAGTCTTGATGCGCGGGTCTTTTACGATTTCAAATTCCTGCTCCTGGCTTTGACCATTCACCGTGAGCCGCACTCTATATTGGCCGGGAACCGCCTTTGGGCCGAGGTTGGGTGAACCATAGAATACCATCCCGGGGAATGTCTTGTAGCCGGTATAGCGCATGTCCCACACAAAGCGATTGCCGCCGGCTTTGACCGGCAGTTGATCAGCCCGGTCTTTCGCTTTATTGTGATAACTTTTAATCACATCTCCATCAATCTCCATAAAATCCATTTTAACTTCAGCCTTCTCATCGAGTGCTTTCACAAAAAAATGCACCATCACACCGCCCGGATGGTTTTGTCCCTCGAGTTTGCGGTTGGCTTCGCGCCAACCCGCGCCACCGGGCATCCGGTAGCTGGCCATGGGTTTATAAAGTGCCACATCTTTTGTGGCAAGCTCTTTCGTGAGTTGATGCAGCGGAGTGAGATCATCGATCAACCAAAAACTGCGGCCGTGGGTGGCGGCAATCAGGTTGTCGTTCTTCACGGCTAAATCAGCAATGGGTACGGGCGGCAGGTTGAGTTGAAACTTGCTCCAGCTGGCGCCATCGTCAAAAGAAATCCACATGCCTTTTTCGGTACCCGCATAGAGCAGACCTTTACGCTTCGGATCGGCCCGTACCACGCGTACAAACTCTTCTTTTGGAATCCCCGTGGTAATCACCGTCCACGTCTTACCATAGTCCGTGGTCTTATAGATGTATGGCGTGTAGTCGCCAAACTTATACGAGGTAGCAACTGCGTACGCCCCGCCCGTCTCAAACGGATTCACGTCAATGCTATTCCACATATTCAGTTTCGGGCAGACATTGGCAGGCGGTGTTACGTTCTTCCAATTCTTGCCGCCATCCGTTGTCACGTGTAAGAGACCGTCATCGGAACCGGTCCAGATTTCATCTTTGGTGTAAGGCGACTCAGCTATCACAAAAATATTCGCGTAGTATTCGGCACCCGTATTGTCTTGTGTTATCGGTCCCCCTGATGACTTAAGTGTTTCGGGCTCACCGCGCGTGAGGTCAGGACTGATCGTCTGCCAACTTTGGCCACCATTGGTGGTAACGTGAAGATAGTTGGAGCCCGCGTAGAGTTTTTTCGGATCGTGGTGACTGAACACCAGCGGATAGTTCCAGTTGAAGCGGTACTTCATTACCTCTACTCCCGAGCCGGCTGGCAGGTCAGGCCATACGTTGGTGCTGCGCTCCTGCCCGTTGTCGAGGTTCTGCATGCTCATATAGCCCTTGTAGTCGCTGCCGTAGATGATGTTGGGGTTGGCAGGATCAGGTGCCAGGTGTGCACTCTCGCCAATGGAGAGGGCGGTCCAATCACTCTCGGTTATCGAAGTACCACTGGTGCGATGGGGGATTCGTACGCTGGTGTTGTCTTGCTGTGCCCCCAGAATATGATATGGAAATGCATGGTCAGTCGTAACGCGGTAGAACTGCGCAGTGGGCTGGTTGTGGTAGGTAGTCCAGTTCTGGCCACCATCATTGGAAATTTGTGCTCCGCCATCATCGGCAATGGCCATGCGCTGATTGTTGGTGGGATCAATCCACAAGTCGTGGTGATCGCCATGGGGAGCATTCTTCAATTCGAATGTTTTGCCGCCATCTTTCGATACGCCATAGCTGACGTTCATCACCCACACTTTGTCTTCATTCTGCGTGTCGGCATAGATGCGGCAATAATACCAGGCTCGTTGCAGCAGGGCACGATCCTGATTGAGGCGCGCCCAGGTTTTTCCGGCATCGTCTGAGCGATAGACACCGGGTGCCTCGGTATTTTCAATAATTGCCCAAACGCGGTTGGAGTTGACGGGCGAAACAGTAACTCCGATGATGCCGTTTGTACCTTTCGGCATACCCGGCTTGTCCGACAGGTTTTCCCACGTATCACCGCCATCGGTACTCTTCCAGAGTTTGGAATCGGGGCCACCGCTGTCCATGCGGTAGCCGTTGCGCTTCATATTCCAGGTGGCAGCATACAAGATCCGCGGATTGTTGGGATCCATCACCAGGTCGCCTGCCATGGCGGTTTCATTAATAAAGAGCACGCGTTTCCACGTGGCCCCACCATCTACTGATTTATAGACACCACGCATTTCGTTCGGCTTCCACAAGTTCCCCATGGCCGCCACGTACACCACATCCGGATTCATAGGATGAATGCGGATGCGCGAGATGTGTCGCGAATCCGATAAGCCGATGTGTTTCCAGGAAGCTCCCGCATCGGTTGATTTCCAGACACCCCAGCCGCTGGAAACATTGTTACGCAGGGTTTGCTCGCCTTCGCCTACGTAGATCACATTGGGGTCGCTCTCTGCTACGGCTACCGCACCGATGGTGCCCCCAAAATAACTGTCGGTGATGTTTTCCCAGGTTTGCCCACCATCTTTTGTGCGCCAAACGCCACCGCCTACGGCACCAAAGTAGTACAGGTTAGGTTGGCCCGGAACCCCGGTAACTGTGGAGGAGCGACCTCCGCGAAACGGCCCCAGCTCGCGCCAACGCAGACCCTCGTATAGTTTTTGATCGTATTGAACAACCAGCGTGTTAGACGTCGGTATAGAATTCTTCTTCTGCCCGTTTACCAATAACGGGCCGATAAATAAAATAAGTAACAGTTTACGCATAGACAGTGGGTATGAAAATTTC
>CANGUI010000058.1 GCA_947457025.1 Flammeovirgaceae bacterium
GCTCACGTCGCTTACCGGGCCCTGAAGGGTGACGAAATTTCCCACCATGCTGTTGCGCAGCTGAGCATCGCGGATCACCGTATTTTTCTGGATGATGCTGTTGCTGATGCGTGAGTCGGAGATCGTGGTGTTTTCACCTACCGACACGTGGGGCCCGATTACTGAATTTTCGATCACGGCACCGGCGCCCACAAAACACGGACTCAGAATCACCGCGTTGCGCAACGTGGCCTGTGGTGACACGAGATCCTGCCCTTGGATGATCTCCAGGTAGCGCTGGTTGGTCTGCACCATCACTTCTTTGTTGCCGCAGTCAAGCCACTCCTCCACTTGCCCCGGCACAAGGCGGGCTCCCTTTTTCCGGAGGTTTTCCAGCGCTGACGTGAACTGGTATTCGCCCTTCTCGCGGATGTCATGATCGATCAGGTATTGCATCTCCTGCCTGAGGGCGGCACCATCGCGGAAATAGTAGATGCCGATGATGGCCAGATCGGAAACAAAGGAAGACGGCTTCTCCACCAGTGCCGTGATGCTGCCGGCAGCATCAAGTTTCACCACGCCAAACTGGCCGGGATCTTTCACCTGCTGCACCCAGATGATGCCGTCTTCCGCCGTGTTCAGCTTGAAGTTCGCCCGGAACAACGTGTCGGCAAACGCCACAATCACCTTACCGGTAAACAACTCTTGCGCAAACAGCAGCGCATGCGAGATGCCAAGCGCCTCCTGCTGGTAGTAAATTTTTCCAACGGCCCCCACTGCGCCGGCCACGGCAATCAAATCCTGCTCCACCTGTTTGCCGAAAGATGGATGGATGATGAAGCCGATGTGTTCAATCTTTTCGGGGCAGACCTTGGCGATGTCTTCCACCAGGCGATGGACAATCGGCTTGCCCGCAACCGGCAGCAGTGGCTTGGCGGTGGTGAGGGTATGCGGCCGCAGGCGCTTGCCCAGGCCGGCCATGGGTATGACGATGTTCATTGCGTTGAATGATTATCCCGAAAGGTACGAAATCAAGTTACGTGTTTGCGAAATTCCCGCCATTCAAACCCGACCACAACGGCCACAAACACCACACACAGCAGGCCGTGAAACAGGGCGGCCGCTACCTGGGAGGAAAAGCTGAAACGGGCAGAAAGCAAAATCAGGCCAAGGGCCAGGCCCAGGTACGCAAGTGCGGGCCAGATCCGGTATGGGATCGGAAAATACCGCTGCCCGAATACATAGCACGTAACCATCATGAACGCACTGCTGGCGAGCGTAACCCAGGCGCTGCCGTAGTAGCCTGCCAGCGGAATCAGCGCGTAGTTGCCGGCCACAGTCACCACTGCACCTCCCACCGTAAACCAGGTGCCGAAATGCGTGCGGTCGGTCACTTTAAACCAAACCGAGAAATTATAGTACACGCCCATAAACAGGTACGCCACCAACAGGATCACCACCACGCCCAGCCCCTCGTAATATGAGCTCGATCCGAGCAGATGCTTGAGGATGTCGAGGTTAACTGTCACGGCAAGCACAATAAATGCCCCCGCTATCACGAAGTAATGGTTGACCCGCGCGAAAAGTTCGGGCGACTTCTTGTCGGATGCCTGGGCGAAAAAGAAGGGCTCTGCGGCATAGCGGAAAGCCATCACCACCAGGTTCATGAACACCGCATATTTGTAGCAGGCGCCAAAAATCCCCAGCGCATACTGAGCCGACTGGCCCTGGAAGTCGGGTGGCCACCACCACTCGATCGACATGCGGGAAAACAACTCATGAATCATGCCGGCCACTCCGATCAGCATCACCGGATAGGCGTAGCGGATCATCGCACGCGAATCGGTGGTATCCCATGCCGGGCGCCACCCAAACACATTGCGAAACTGAAACAGGATGAACAATGAGTTGGCCAGCAGGTTCGCCAGCAGCACGTAGCCCACCCCAACGGAGGGATCAAAAAACAAATAGAGAAATGCGTAGTTCAGGGTTACCAATACCAGCACATTGATGATTTTTGCAACCGAAAACAGCAGCGCCTTTTTTTCCTGACGCCAGCGCGCGAATGGAATCGCTACGATGGCATCCAGCAGGATCACCCCCACGAGGTAGTAAACAAACTCCGGATGATCCGGCACACCCCAGGCCGCTGCCAACGGCTCGGCACTCAGCCATAACACGGCCGCCAGCGGCACGGAAATTCCCAGCACCAATGTCTGCGCCAGCTGAAAAACACGCTCGGCCGACGCTCCCGGTTTGTTGGCAAACCGAAAATATGCGGTCTCCATGCCGAACATGAATAGCACATTTAAAAAGCCGGCATACGCATAGAGGTTGGTAATCACCCCATACGCTTCTTCATTGAAAACGCGCGTATGGGGCACCACCAAAATGAAGTTGATCAGCCGGGGAATGATGGTTCCCAGTCCGTAAATGGCTGTTTCAGATGCCAATCGAACAATTTTTCCCATCAGTGTGAAATGGGTTGAAGGTCAGTAGGCTCGGTCGTCATGGTTCCAGATCGTAAAGTAACGCTGCGCGGGCAATCTGTTAAGGGGCGCGCCCGATTTTTTGCGCACCTGCGCGAACCGCTTCATCCCTCAGGCCGGCACACGTGCCAGGTTCGTCAGCATTTCAATGGTCATCTCCTCCAACCCAAACTGATGGCGCCAGCCCCAGTGCTCCCGCGCCGGCCGGTCATCGATAGACTTCGGCCAGGAGTCGGCAATCGCCTGCCGGAAATCCGGCTGATAGGCAATGGTAAACTCGGGCACGTGTTTTTGAATGGTAGCTGCCACCTGAGCCGGGCAAAAGCTCATGGCCGATACGTTGTAGCTGCTGCGGATCTTCACCTGCTCGGCCGGCGCCTCCATCAGATCTAACGTTGCTTTCACGGCATCGCTCATGTACATCATCGGCAGGTAGGTGTCGGGGGCCAGGAAACAGGTATACGTTTTCTCGCGAATGGCCTTGAAAAAGATGTCCACGGCGTAATCGGTCGTGCCACCGCCGGGCGGGGTTTTCCATCCGATGATGCCCGGGTAGCGGAGGCTGCGCACATCCACTCCATAGCGCCGGAAATAATACTCACACCACCGCTCGCCGGCCAGTTTGGTAATACCATACACCGTGGTCGGGTCCATGATGGTGTCCTGTGGGGTGTTCCCCTTCGGGGTGGTTGGCCCAAAGGCAGCGATTGAGCTCGGCCAGTATACTTTGTGCAGGTTCAACTCGAGGGCTGCCTCCAACACAAACAGCAGGCTCTCCATGTTCAGCTTCCAGGCCCAGCGCGGATCTTTCTCGCCCGTGGCCGAGAGCAGCGCCGCCAGGTGATACACCTGCGTAATCTCATGCCGCTTGAGGAGCTCAAATAACTTGTCGCGCTGCATGACGTCCAGTTTTTCGTAGCGCCCTTCCTTTAAAATCCCCTGCGGGTCTTTGATGTCCGAGGCAATCACGTTGTCCTGGCCATAAATGCGCCATAAGCCCTGCGTCAGTTCAGCGCCCAGCTGCCCCCCGGCCCCGATTAGCAATACTTTTGTTTTTTTCATCGTTTCAAACGAATGAGGGCGCGAAGTTAATCGAAATGGTGTAAACCGGTCGGGATGTGGAGGCAGCCCCCGGGCCCGCCCCCGCTCCATCCGCGCCGGCCCGGGCCGGGCTTTCGCTGCTACTCCTCCCCCGGGGCGCGCCCCGGGGTGCGGGGTATCCGCTCAATCCCTGGCTGAAATGCCCCCACCGCCCCACGGCCGCACCCTGCAAACATCACCCGTTTCTTGTAGCTTTGCCCATCGCATGACCTTCGAAGAGTACCTCTCCTCCAAATCCATCGACAGCGGGAAATTTCGCGCGGCCGAACCGCTGCGGTGGGAGGAGTGGCGCACGCAGTTTGACCTCATGCACCCCAACAGCTTTACGGCCCGCTACCTCTACCTCATCAACCCCACGCGCAGAAAATACCACTGCCCGCTGCCGCCGGCAGCCGGGAAGCAACCGGCCCCGGAGCGGGCCGCACCAATAATGAAACCGAAAATATCCTGACGCTATGTACCGCCAGCTACAACCGAAATTGGAACACGAACTGAACAGCATACGCGAAGCCGGACTGTTTAAAAAGGAACGCATCATCGTCACGCCCCAGGGGGCGGAAATCCGCACCAGCGACGGACGCGAAGTAATCAACTTCTGCGCCAACAACTACCTCGGGCTTTCTTCCCATCCCCGCGTGCTCGAAGCCGCTAAACGCGCCATCGACACACACGGCTTCGGCATGTCGTCTGTTCGCTTCATCTGCGGCACGCAGGATAACCACAAAGAACTGGAGCACCGGATATCCGAATTTCTCGGCACGGAAGATACCATCCTCTACGCTGCGGCCTTCGATGCCAATGGCGGCGTGTTCGAGCCGCTGCTGGGCGCTGCTGATGCCATCGTCAGCGATGAGCTCAACCACGCATCCATCATCGATGGCATCCGCCTTTGCAAGGCCATGCGCTACCGCTACAAGCACAACGACATGAACGACCTCGAGGTGCAGCTCAAAGCAGCCCGCACCGCCGGGGCCGCGCAAATTCTGATTGTTACCGACGGCGCCTTTTCCATGGATGGCACCATCGCCCAACTCGACCAGATCGTCAACCTCGCCAACCGCTACGAGGCGCTCGTTATGACGGACGAGTGTCACGCCACCGGCTTCCTCGGAAAAACAGGGCGCGGTGTACCCGAATACCGCGGCGTACATGGCCAGGTGGAAATTGTTACCGGCACGCTCGGCAAGGCCCTGGGTGGCGCCTCCGGCGGCTTTACGTCCGGTAAGAAAGAAATCATCGAACTGCTGCGCCAGCGGTCGCGGCCCTACCTGTTTTCCAACACGCTCGCTCCGTCTATCACCGGTGCCTCAATCGAGGTGTTTAAGATGCTTTCCGAAACCACTGCGCTGCGCGACAAACTCGAGCACAATACCCGCTATTTCCGCGAGGCCATGACGCAGGCTGGATTCGACATCAAGCCGGGCGAGCATCCCATCGTGCCAATTATGTTGTACGATGCGCCCCTGGCGCAGCAAATGGCTGAGCAGTTGCTCGCCAAAGGGATTTATGTAGTCGGGTTTTTCTACCCGGTCGTGCCGAAAGGCCAGGCCCGAATCCGCGTGCAGCTTTCCGCCGCCCACGAGCGCCACCACCTCGATCAAGCCATTGCTGCCTTTACCGATGCCGGCCACAGCCTCGGCGTTCTCAAGCCTAAATGACAATCGCAAATCAGAAATTATAAATCACAAATCATAAATCACACATCATAAATCCTCAATCCCGTCCGCTGTTTTCTCCCCACTCCGGAATTCGTAACGTACCCCTGATTTCCGGACAACCCATGCTGCGGTGTTCTCTGCTTTTCGTGGTACTCGTCATTTCGCTGGCTACTCACGCCCAACCCTATACGCCGCACACGGTTCCGAATACCCGCGTGTCAGACAACTCGTGTGTAACCGATCCGGACGGGCTCCTCGACGCCGCTACGTTCTTTTCGATGGATACACTGCTGAAAGCAACAGAAAAGCAAACCACGGCGCAAGTGCAGGTGGTGATGCTGAAATCCATTGGCGATGCTTCCGAATTTGACTTCGCGCAGCAGGTGTTTGAGCTATGGGGCATCGGTCGCGCACGAAAAGACAATGGGTTGCTCGTGTTGTACGTGGCCGATCAGCGTGTCATCCGCTTCCACCCCGGCTTTGGCCTGGAGGGCATTCTGCCCGATGCCACCTGCAAGCGTATTCAGATGGAAAAAATGGTGCCGCAATTCCGTGCGGGGGATGTCAATGGCGGCATGCTGGCAGGTGTGCAGGAAGTGGCGAACATCTTACGCAATCCCGCCTACGCGGAAGAGATTCGCGACGGCAGCCGCCCGGAAAGCTCCGACATTGAATGGACACCCGAGGCAACCCAGGGTATCGGCATCATCATGTTTCCGGTCTGGCTGATCGTGTGTACCATCACGTATTTGGTCAGGCGAAAAACGGGCTTTGCAGATTCAGTCAATGCTACTGCGGTGGCACTGAACCTGGATTTTCGCAAGCGTGAATGGGTTTGGCTGTGGATCGTGATTCCGGCCTTCCTGATTCTCGGCCTGGCGCTGACGGGCAGCCTCTGGGCGCTGGCCATCGGCTTCTATGCATACCTCATCTTTCTCACGTTTTTGAAACGAGCCAAACTGCAGCGGCACACCAAAGCCTACCTGGAGAAAGAGGAATATCACCTGCTTTACCAGCACTATCAGGATGAGCAGTGGTATTGGGTTTGGAAAGCCATTCTCTTTCCCCTGCCGTTTGCTTTCCTGATTTTTGATTACATCCAAACGCGGAAGTCATTTCGAACCCTGCCGCGCCCGTGTACGAAATGCCGCTCAAAAATGACGCGCCTGGATGAACAGGCAGACGATGCATTCCTGGCCCGCAACCAGATTTTCGAGGAAGGACTGAAGTCGGTCGACTACGATGTGTGGGCCTGTCCGTCGTGCGATGCCGTGCGTGTGGAAGCCTACCCAAACCGCTTTTCGAAATACGATGCCTGCCCCGCCTGTCGGACAGTAGCGTTCCATACGATCAGCACGAGCACGCTGGTTGCGGCCACCACGGCTTCCTCCGGACTTCGCGAGGTGATCAAGGGCTGCGGCTTTTGCAATCACCGGAAGAAGTTCACGGAAACAATCCCGCGGATTGTTTCCAGTTCCTCCTCGGGCGGTGGCAGCCGGGGTGGCAGTTTCGGGGGCGGCAGTTCGGGCGGAGGCGGTGCCAGCTCGCGCTGGTAGGTCACCCTTCTTTCAGCGTCTGGTTGCGCAGCTGAACTGGGGCAGCCTTCTTCCTCAGGCGGATATTGAGCATCTCCACGATGACCGCAAATGCCATCGCAAAATACACATACCCTTTGTCGACATGGAAATCGAATGCTTCCATGCCGAGCAGGAATCCGATCATGATGAGAAACGAGAGCGCCAGCATCTTGAACGTCGGGTGCCGGTTGATGAACTGGTTGATGCCACGGGCAAAGAAAAACATCACCGCAGACGAAAGGAGCACAGCCACGATCATCAGCGTAACCTGATCCACCAACCCGATTGCGGTCAGGATGGAGTCGAAGGAGAAGATCAGGTTGATCAACGCGATCTGGACAATCACCCAGCCAAATGCAGCGGCTTTACCGCCTTCGGATTTCGAGCCGGGTTCGGCGCCTTCCAGCTTCGCATGAATTTCCGACACGCTTTTGGCGATCAGAAATAAGCCGCCCAGCAGCAGAATGATTTCTTTTCCGGTGAAGGCGTGCGAGCCAAGGTGTAGCAGCGGGTCGTTCAGTTGCATGATCCAGCCGATGCAAAACAGCAACGCGATGCGCAAGGCGAGTGAAATGATCAGCCCCCATTGGCGGGCTTTCGCCTCCTCGTGTGGGGGCAACTTATCGGATAAAATGGAGATAAAGATGATGTTGTCGATGCCAAGAACCACCTCGAGAACGGTAAGTGTGGTGAGGCTGACGAGGGCTTCGGGGGTAAACAGGTTTTCCATACTCATGCAAAAGAACAAAAAGCGCCGCGAAGAGTTACGGTTTGGATATTCAGGGCGGCTGGTTAACTTTGCCGCCCCAAACGGTGATTGTAGCTCAGTTGGTTAGAGCGCCAGATTGTGGCTCTGGAGGTCGCGGGTTCAAATCCCGTCTTTCACCCTGAAAAAACCCTGCGCCCTGCGGGGTTTTTGCTTTTACGATCAGGAGCGGGCAAACAACAGACGATGGCCCTGTCGGGATTCATCAAACACTCCGTTTGCGTAGGCCAGATGACCGGACACCCACGTGTGAGTAACCTGGCTGTCGAATGTATGACCCTCGAAGGGCGACCAGCCGCACTTCGCCAAAATATTTTCTTTTGCCACCGTCCAGGGCTGGCCTGTGCGCACCAGTACCAAATCGGCAAAGTACCCCTCGCGGATGAAGCCGCGGTCGACAACTTGAAATAGAATGGCGGGGTTGTGGCACATCTTCGTCACCATCTGTTCGATGGTGAGTTTCCCATCCTTCACAAAATCAAGCATGGCCACCATGCTGTGTTGTACCAGTGGCCCGCCTGCAGGCGCCTGGAAATAGGGCTTCGCTTTTTCTTCCGCCGTGTGGGGGGCGTGGTCTGTGGCAATAACATCAATCCGGCCATCGAGCAGCGCCCTCCAGATGCCCGCCCGGTCAGCGGCCGTTTTGATGGCGGGGTTCCACTTGATCTTCATGCCCAGGCGCTCGTAATCCGCATCGCAAAACCAAAGATGATGAATGCAGGCTTCCGCCGTCAGTTTCTTTTTTTCAAGCGGCAGCGAGTGATCAAACAAATGGGTCTCTTTCTCTGTGGAGATGTGCAGAATGTGCAGCCGCGTGCCGTGTTTTTTAGCCAGGTTGCTGGCAAAGAGCGATGACTGGTAGCAGGCTTCGGCGTTGCGCAGGATGGGATGGTACTTCACATCCATGTTTTCGCCGTGGGCGGCGCGAAACTCGACCGTATTCTGGCGAATGGTGGGTTCGTGTTCGCAATGGGTGGCGATGAGTGCGGGAAAGCGGGAAAAGATCTTTTCGAGTAATTCCGGATTATCGACCAGCAGGTTACCCGTAGATGATCCCATGAAGATCTTCAGGCCGCACACTCTTGTTACATCTGTTTTGAGAATTTCTTCAAGGTTGTCATTCGAGGTACCCATAAAAAATGAGTAGTTCGCAAGCGACTGCCGTTGGGCGATTTCGAATTTGTCCTCC
>CANGUI010000059.1 GCA_947457025.1 Flammeovirgaceae bacterium
AAGGAAATTTCAACAACATGAATGCTGTAAGAAATTCTTCCATATTTTGGTCTGTTTAATACACTTTAGTATGTTGATTATTAGTATTTTAAACCTGTATTTTTCTAATGGCCGCCATTAGAACTTTTTCCTAATGACAATTCCGGGTTAATTTCATGGTTCCATGAGTCGCCACCCCAAAGCCCTCATCGGCATCTGGACATCCACATCGCTGGTGATGGGCAACATGATTGCTTCTGCGATGTTCATGCTGCCGGCCACACTGGCATCGTATGGCAGTATATCGCTCATCGGGTGGGTGGTATCGGGGGTGGGCGCTGTTAGTCTGGCGCTGGTATTCAGTTGGTTGAGTCGGATGATGCCCGGCTCCGATGGCGGGCCGTATGCGTATACCCGCGAGGGGTTAGGTGAGTTTGCCGCCTTTCTGGTGGCCTGGGGCTATTGGATTTCCGTGTGGTGTGCAAATGCCGCGATCACGGTTGCCTTCATCAGTTACCTAACGGTTTTTATACCGGCGCTGGGTACCAATCCTGCTTTTGCCGTGATCACCGGCCTCGGCGCAATCTGGGTCCTGACCTGGGTCAATACCCGCGGACTGCGCGAAGCCGGTGCCGTCCAAATCATCACCACCATCCTGAAGATTGCCCCTCTGCTGGTGGTGACTGCCGGCGGCGCGTTTTACCTGGAGCCCGCCAACTATCTTCCTTTCAATGCCAGCGGTTCTACAGCCCTGACAGCCATCACGTCTACTGCAACGCTCACATTGTTTGCTTTTTTGGGATTGGAATGTGCAACGATTCCCTCGGGGCAAGCCGAAAACCCGGCACAAACTGTACCGCGTGCTACCCTATACGGAACACTGGCAGTTACCCTGATCTACATCCTGGGTACCGTTGTGATCATGGGTTTGTTGCCCGCTCAAGTCTTGCAATCATCAAAGGCGCCTTTTGCTGATGCCGCGGCGCACCTGTGGGGCGAGGGAGCCCGGTACATGGTAGCGGCCGGTGCTGTGATGTCTGCCTTTGGCGCTCTGAATGGATGGATTTTAATGCAGGGACAAATGCCCGCCGCAGCCGCAAACGATGGACTGTTCCCTTCTCTTTTCAAAGCCACAAACCACCGGGGGATGCCCTACTTCAGTCTGGTAGGTACCAGCGTACTGATGAGTTTCCTGCTGTTCATGAACTTCAGCCGTACGCTGGCCAACACGTACGAGTTCATCATCCTGCTTTCTACCATGACGCTGCTGGTGCCTTACCTTTTTGCCACTATTTCGTATGCGATTTTGTCGATGCGGTCGCCACAGACCGAGTGGCGGCACCCGACCCGCCTGTTGGCTGCGGCAGTAGCATTCGGATTTTCGTTGTGGGCGGTGGCGGGCTCGGGTCAGGAAAGCGTCTATTGGGGGTTTTTGCTGTTGATGGCCGGAGTTCCTTTTTTCGCATGGGCGAAAATCAAACGACAATGATAACCTGTCATTCCGAATATGGGGTCTTAAAAAGTGTGTGCCTGAAAACACCTGCAGCCGCATTTCAGCGGCAGGAAAAGATTGATGCGGAATGGCGTGCCCTCAACTTTGTCGGGCGCCCGGATTTTCACGCTGCGCTGGCCGAGTATCAAGGGTTTCAGTCGGCTGTTACAGAAACAAACCCCACGCTCCATTTCTTTCCCGAGAATGACTTGTCCATTGATTCGCTCTATTGCCGCGATGCCAGCATCGCCACCGATGGCGGCATGATTCTCTGTCACATGGGCAAAGCAAACCGCGAAGGGGAACCATCGGCTGCCCGACAACAGTTTGAGGCATGGCAAATCCCCGTACTCGGGGCCATCGCTGCTCCCGGTAAACTGGAAGGTGGTGATGTGGCCTGGCTGGATACAAAAACATTGGCCGTAGGTCTCACCTACCGCACAAACGCCAACGGCATTGCCCAGCTCCGAAGGCTCATAGAACCTTTGGGTGTTGAGGTAATTGAAGTGCCGTTACCGCATTTCAGAGGGCCACAGGATGTTTTTCACCTGATGTCCATTTTAAGCCCCGTAGATCACCGTTTGGCGGTGGTATATTCGCCACTGATGCCGGTTGTATTCCGGGAATTGTTACTCGCCCGGGGGTTTGAATTGGTGGAAGTGCCAGACGCCGAGTTCGAGTCGATGGGGTGCAACGTGCTGGCCATGGGCCCACGCCGGTGCCTGATTGTGCGCGGAAACCCACAGACCGCTGAACGCCTGCGGGCTGCCGGCTGCCAAGTGACCGAATATAAGGGAAACGCCATCAGCGTTTTGGGTGGTGGTGGCCCAACCTGCCTGACACGACCGCTGAAGCGTGTCGTCTGATCGAATTGATGCGTGCCTGTTGCCGCTAATCCGATTTCGGTAGAACCGAGTCGGTAATTACCCGTATGTTGCAGAATAATTCTACAGGATAATGAAACAAAAACTCGTTGGAATACTGCTGGCATTCGCCCTTATATTGCCTCTACAGGCACAGAAAAACAAAAAGAACGCACCTCCTCCAAAACCGGCAGCCACTGCCACGCCAAAGGCCGACACCGCCAAGCGCGCCGCGGGCGGCATACAAGCATATCGGCAGCTCATTACGAACCGCACAAAAACGCAAAAAGGTATTTTCACCGTTCATAAGAACGGCAATGATTTTCTTTTTGAAATTGCCGACTCTCTGATGGGCCGCGAGTTCATGATTGTAACCCGCCTGACCCGCACGCCGGCCGGCGCAGGATATGGCGGCGAAGAGGAAAACCGGCAAGTAGTTCATTGGGAACGTGGCCCGAACAACAAAATTTTCTTGCGAGCGGTTCTTTATCTGAATGCCAGTGGAGATACAACGAAACCAATCGTCCAAGCCGTGCGTAACTCCAACCTTAACCCCATTGCCGCTGCGTTCGATATCAAATCCATTCGCAAGGACACGTCGGTGGTGATCAATGTAACCGACTACTTTAAGGGTGATCAGCAACTGATCTCCCTTGATCCCTCCGCGAAGCGCAGGTTCAGTCTCGGAAACATTCAGACAGACCGCTCCTACATTCAAAGCATCCGCACCTTTCCGATTAACACCGAGGTGCGCATGGTAAAAACATTTGCCTCGCAGTTGCCGCCTGCCACTTCACCGAGTTCACCACCGAATCCGCAGACGCCGGTTCAACTACCCGCCGGTGCCAACTCCGGCTTCGTCACGCTCGAGTTGAACGCTTCCATGATCATGCTGCCGAAGGTGCCGGCGCGTAAACGGCTGTTCGATCCGCGGGTGGGTTACTTTGCCAATGGGTACACGGTCTATGGTGAGGCATCGCAAAAAGCGGAGACCGAAATTTTTGCCGTTCGCTGGCGCTTAGAACCACGAGTGGAAGACATCCCAAACATGAAGCGCGGTGAATTGGTTGAACCCAAAAAACCAATTGTGTTTTACATTGATCCCGCCACACCTCTCCAGTGGCGTAAATACCTTAAAGCCGGAATCGAAGACTGGCAGAAAGCCTTTGAGCAGGCCGGCTTTAAGAACGCAATCCTCGCCCGAGAGGTGCCGGCGGGTGATACAACCATCAGCACGGAAGATGCACGCTTTTCCTTCATCCGCTACTTTGCTTCCGATATTCAGAATGCGTATGGTCCGAACGTGCACGATCCCCGCACGGGTGAGATCATCGAAAGCCACATCGGCTGGTACCACAACGTGATGAGTCTGCTCAATAGCTGGTACACCATCCAGGCAGGTGCCGTTGATCCACGCGCCCGAAAACGGACGTTCGATGAAGCGCTGATGGGTGACCTTGTCCGGTTTGTCGCTGCTCATGAAGTGGGACACACGTTGGGTCTGCGCCATAACTTCGGCAGCAGCCATGCTACACCTGTGGAAAAATTACGCGACAAGGATTATCTCGCCAAATTTGGGCACACCGCCTCCATCATGGACTACGCACGCTTTAATTATGTGGCTCAACCCGGAGATGGCGTAACCAACCTGTTCCCCGGTGTGGGTGTGTACGACAAATGGGCGATTGAGTGGGGTTACAAACCAATTTTCGATACACAAACACCGGAAGATGACAAGAAAGTCCTGAACCAGTGGGTACTCGCCCATGCATACGATCCGATGTACTGGTTTGGTACTGAATTAAACCCCTACGACCCCCGCTCGCAAAGTGAAGATCTCGGAAATAATGCCATGCTCGCCAGCGACTACGGTATCAAAAACCTGAAGCGCATTTTGCCCAACCTGAAAGACTGGTACCAGGAGGAAGCCGAAGATTACGACAAACTAGACGACATGTATAATCAACTGGTGGGGCAATACAGGAGGTACATGGGGCATGTTACCAAATATGTGGGAGGCATTTACGAAACCCCGAAGACGTATGAGCAGGCCGGAGTAGTCTACGAACCGACACCTGGCACACTACAGAAAGATGCGGTAGCATTTCTGAACCGCCAGTTATTCGATACCCCGCAATGGATGCTTGACCCCACAGTTCTACAGTTAATCAAGCCCGGCTCGGGTGTGGAACAGGTGCGCCAGGTGCAGGAAACAACATTGAACAGTTTGTTTGACTACGCCCGGATGCAACGCCTGATCGAAACACACGCGGCCAATCCGAAGGCTTATTCTCTGGATGATCTATTTACCGATTTACGCACGGGAGTATGGAGCGAACTACGCACCCGAAAACCCATCGACACATACAGACGAAACCTGCAAAAAGTACACGCCGAACGCCTGATTGCCCTGCTCACCCCTTCGAATGCACCCGCAACGAGTGCCAGTCCGTTCCGTTTTGGATCCACTCCGTCACCGGTTGCCGACCCCCGGAAAAGCGATGTCATCTCGCTGGCACGCGCCCATTTAAGTGCGTTGCGCAGCGAAATTAATAATGCGTTGCCGGCAGTTTCTGACAAATTGAGCCGCTATCACCTTCAGGATGTGGCAGTACGCATTTCGCAGGCGCTCGATCCTAAATAGCACTTTTTGATGAGTAAAAAAAACCGGTCTTGGCCGGTTTTTTTTGGATCGATTGTCTACCGGAACCTACCTACGCCGTACTGAACTGGCTTCGAATGCGGTACCTGAGATCGGGTAGCGATGCTTTATCTTACGAAAAAAATCGTCAAGTGAGTTCCTTCGCCTTCCATCCATTTTAAAGACCTGTCTTCGATTGCGTTGGGAGGTGCAGCGTTGAGCCAGATTTAGCAAACCTGCATTACCAAGGAGCAGTAAGAAGAGGAACGTAACAACATCAGGTGCCAAAAAAAGGGCCACTACAAAGTGGCCCTTCGATCATCAATTAGGTATTTATTATCCCAACCTGAAGGTAATGGGAAGAACCATTTTTTGGCGTACAGGCTTTCCGCGCTGCTTTCCGGGAGTCCATGCCGGAGCAGCCTGCACAACCCGCAGCGCTTCTTCATCACAGCCGGCGCCAATTCCTTTAATCACTTTCACTTCCGAAATCGAACCGTCTTTTCCAACAACGAACTCTACAAACACTTTACCTTCCACACCCATTCTTCGCGCTTGGGCGGGATATTTTATTTTATCGCCCAAATATTTGTTCCAAACTGACCAGCCACCTTTCGGACCAGCCGATTCCTCAACGATGGTAAACACTTCGTCAACCTCTTCTTTCGGCTCTTCAGCATGTATAACAATTTCCTCAACCTTGGTCTCTTCCGAGGCTTCGGCATCGAACTTCACCTGAATTTCTTCCTCAATTTCTTCTTCATCAGGCACCTCAACAATTTGGGGCTGCTGAACGACCGGTTGGGGTGGCGGCGGCTGCTCAGTGGGCGGCACTTCCATCACATCTTCGAACACGTTTTGATTCTTTCCCGTCAAATCCATCAGCGTTTCGTCATACTGTTTCCATTCAAAAGCAGTTAGTGTAATGGCCATGGTAAGCAACAGGCCTATGCTGAAATAGAAGGAGGTCTTCTTGGTAAGATCAGCTTGTTCAGACTTCTTGAGTTCCATTTTCTTTTCGGTTTAAAGGTCAAATATAGCTATAGAATAGCACTGGGGCGAGTTAGTCACTCAAAAACGGGGAATTTTTGATTTTCACCCGTGAACAAAATTTACTTCCGATTCCCATAAAATAAAGTAAAGAAAGCAGTAGGAAATACTGACGAATTTTTTGCTGTGGGCATGAGTTCGATCTTGTTGAAGTAAGCATCTACTAAAAAGCCAACCTCAAACCCGGCTACCTGACTCTTGATGGTACCCATTTCGAAGTTCAAGGCTGCCTTCAGATTGCCCCCAAGTTGTAAGCGCGATTCAGCCAATCCCTGCAGTATTCCTCCCGTTCCCAGTATATCTGAAAAAGGAATATTAGGTGTGTATGGCTCATTAGACGTCTGCGTAAACACGTCGGGGGCGAGGCGCCTTTCGACGTAATATGGGGCTACGATTCCCAGAGAAGGACCAGCCGCAAAGACCGCCTTGATTTCGACACCTTGTTGGGGGGCCTTGGTAAACAGAATAAAGTCGCGACCGTATTGGGGGCGCACGGCGTAGAGGTAGTTGCTTTTTCCAAAAATGAAAAAATTGCCCGTAATGCCTGAACTTCTTCTTACTTCCTGCGGGTGTTTTACATTCATCAACTCCAGGCCGTAGGTTTCGAGTACCCGATCGGATAGTTTTCGGGCTTTTCGGAACGCGAACCCGCCAATCAACCCACCCGAAGTATTCTTATTGATGCCCCAGGTAAACTCAGATTGGTAATCATAGCTGTCGGAAGTTTGGCTAAAGGCCACCTGACTGGCGATGAAAAACCCCAAAAAGCCGAATAAATAGACAAGACGCATGATTGGATGATCCAATGAAGTGATAAATTTAGAGTTAAATCACATAACACAAAATACTGAAAATAAGTTATGGCCACTACAATGACCGGGCGATACGAAGGACACCTTCGCACCGAGTTAGCCCACTTGCGCTCGCAATCCCGAATCTTGACTGATGCGCCTCCGGATAACCAAGGGCGGGGTGAGGCTTTTAGCCCAACTGACCTGGTGGCTGCCGCACTGAGCAGCTGCATGATGACGTTAATGGGGATTCTTGCCCAACGTGAAGGTATTGACCTTACCGGGATGACTTCTGAAATTGAGAAAGTGATGAGTTCAAATCCTCGAAAGATTTCCGAAATCCGGATCACTTTTACACACCCAAAACTGGAAGCCACTGAGATCCAAAAACAGAAACTGATACATGCGGCCCGCACCTGCCCGGTTGCGCTCAGCCTCGCCGAAGGTATCAGGCAGGAGGTTCAGTTCAACTTTTAATCGCCACAGCGGCGATGCTGCTCCAGGATATGGCCAGATGCGACCAACTCCCGACCACCCGGCCATTTTCGATCAGAATCGCCTGCGGGGACTCATGGTGCACGCCTAATCTGTCTGCCAGGTGATTTGAGACCATCCTGAAGTTGATCAGGTCAATGTACACTGGCGTTATGTCTGCTTCCACGACCCAGTTTCGCTCCAATCGATTCAAAGCCGTAGCGCTGATGGAACAGCGAATACTGTGCTTGAAAAACAGCACCGGCATCTGATACGATTTCCGCATGTACACGTCAATTTCTTCCGGGTTCTCCAAATGATTCCACTGCATAAAGGATGGTTCTATTCGTACCACAGCCCGATTTCGCGTTTATCATAGCGGGGTTTCCTGATCCGCTCTTTCGTATACTGTGGCTGAGTTTCATTTTTTCGAAAATTCTTAACCCACCAGAGTTTAACGTTTGTGAACCAGGATCGGTTATCAAGCTGAGACCGACGGCGGCTATGGGCAAACTGAGCATCGGGATGAAGGCGGCCATCGGCATACCTTTTTACTTTTAGCTCTCCATCAAAACTCGCGATCTTCGCGTACGCACGTCCGGGATACCGGCCATCAAGGGCCAGCGTGTTGCTGTTGGGGTTGTGTCTGTATGGAAATCGCTGTTTACTCCGACCGCTGAATTTGGTGGCTTTCACCCACTCACGCGTGGGGCCAATCGTCTTGAGCGCATCCGGACTCGCTGACGGACTACGCTTGTAATCCCACGGTATGCGCACTCGCACTTGCAGTTCATTTACTTCGGCTACCTGATCTGTAGGAGAGCGTTTCTTGGCAGAACTTTTGTGAGCCTCTGGATTTTGCCGGTACCCACGCTTCGTTTTCACAAGGCCTGAAGCGGCCACGTCTTTCAAATATCCGCTTGTTGGCAGTCTTGGAGCGATCGGTTTCTCCTGATTATTCCACAACTTACCACTTACACTGCCTCCACCCTTTTTCGGCTTCTCTGCTTTTAGAGACCCCTTGTAATTTCCACCCGCTGTTTCAAAGCCACGCTGTTTATAAAAGTCCAGCTTGCCGCGGTAAATACCGCCCTCCAGGGTACCACGCCCGCCTGCACGAACCTCTACGGGACGGTCACCATTATTGCGCGGCCGGCTGCTGATACTGCCACCGCCTTTTAGCGGTTTCGAAGCCTTTAATTTTCCTTTGAAGTTGCCACCGGCAGTTTCGATTCCGCGTTGTTTGTAAAAATCTAATCTGCCACGGTACATGCCTCCCTCAAGAGAGCCACGGCCGCCGGTACGCAC
>CANGUI010000060.1 GCA_947457025.1 Flammeovirgaceae bacterium
CGTTAGCGACCTGAAATTCATAAAGCCGCTTTTTATCTACCCGGATGTTGACGCGCGTGGCCTGATAAAACTGATCGCTTACCTCCAGCAAGCCCTCCTCTTCCAACTTCCGGATGGCAACGAGCACGGCCGGCAGACGAAGCGAAAACTGCGTGCAGAAACCCTCGAGGGAAATCGGAAACGAAACCCCTTGGCCGGCACCTTCCGCCAGCTGGAGGTAATTGGCCAGTGCCTGGTACACCCTGCGCATATAATCCACGGTTGGCGTGGCATGCCCGGCTTTGGCGCGCAGGTCAACGGCATCAGCCGGATGAAAAAGCAATGCCGCATACGCCCGCTTGCCGTCGCGGCCGGCACGACCTGCCTCCTGATAATAAGACTCCAGATTTTCGGGCAGGTCGAGGTGCACCACCAAACGTACATCTGCCTTGTTGATGCCCATCCCGAATGCATTGGTGGCCACGATAATGCGGACATCATTGGAAATCCATCGTTGCTGGTGCTCCATCCGCTCCGGATAGGACATGCCCGCGTGGTAATGCGTTGCCGCGATCCCTTCGCGCTGGAGCTTGCGGGCCCACTCCACCGTTGCTTTACGCGATCGCAAATACATGATCGCGCTGCCGGGTACTTTGCTGAGGATTTCGAGTACCTTTTTTTCTTTGCTTTCGGCCTCCCGTACCACAAGGGCCAGATTATCACGTGCGAAACTGCGCTGAAAAATCACGGGCTCATGCAGGTGAAGCGACGTGATGATATCCGTCTTGACAACCGGTGTTGCTGACGCGGTAACGGCAAGCACCGGCACACCAGGCTGCAGATCTTTCAGGGCCGCCAGCATCCGATATGCGGGACGAAAATCATGTCCCCATTGCGAAATGCAATGGGCCTCATCGATGGCGATCAGGTTCACCTTCATCTTCTGAAAGCGCTGCCGAAAAATCTCAGTCTGCGTACGTTCGGGCGATACGTACAAAAATTTTATCGGGCCGTACACACAGTTATCCAGCAGCAAGTCAATTTCGCGGCGAGATAAGCCTGCATGCACAGCTATGGCGGGTATTCCTTTTTGGCGAAGTTGTTCCACCTGATCCTGCATCAGCGCAATCAAGGGCGTTACCACCAAACAAATGCCATCTTGTAGTAGGGCGGGTACCTGAAAGCAAACAGATTTTCCCGCACCGGTAGGCAGAATGGCCACCCCATCACGGGCCTCAAGAACAGCCTGAATGATTTCCTCCTGCGGATGGCGGAAGCGGCTGTGGCCCCAATATTTTTTCAGGATGTCGACAGGTGTTACCACCTGTCAAAGTAACGGAAAAACGCCGGTTCAGGGATACATTCAGGCGCGGACCAACTCCAACACGGTAATCTCCGGTGGAATGCCGATGCGGCCGGGGTAGCCGATGTACCCAAAACCTCGGTTGACATAGAGGTGCTGATTGCCTTCCGAATACAAGCCGGCCCATTGCTTGTAAGCGTACTGTGAAGGACTCCATTTAAAGTCACCGATTTCCACACCAAACTGGAAGCCGTGAGTGTGCCCGGCAAGCGTCAGCGCCACATCTCCATACGTAGGCCGCACCTGTGCGTCCCAGTGGCTCGGGTCATGCGAAAGCAGGATTTTCGTGGCCGCCTCGTGGGTTCCCCGGTACGCCTGATCGAGTTTGCCATATTTCGAAAAACGCCCAGCACCCCAGTTCTCGTTACCGATGATCGCCAATTTCTCGCCATCCACTTCTAGCAGGCGGTGTTCGTTTAAAAGCAGATCGAAACCCATCAGACGATGCGCTTCAATAAGGTCCTTGAAGTTTTGGTCCTTGGCAGCTTTTGTGTCCCACGCTCGATAGTCGCCATAGTCGTGATTACCGGTTACGGAGAAAACGCCGAGAGGAGCCTGAAGCTTACGGAACAGGGAAACGTAGTCGCGCACCTCCGCAGTTTCATTGTTGACGAGGTCACCGGTGAAAAAGAGCACATCGGGTTTCTCATTCAGGATCATGTCCACGCCGCCGGACACAGCCGTCTTGCTCCAGAAACTTCCGGAATGGATATCACTGACGTGTGCAGCGCGCAGCCCATGGAAAGATTTCGGCAGGTTGGCGATGGGCACACGTACGCGACGAACCCGGTAGTCGTGTGCGCCCGTAGCAATGCCGAACACCATGGTACCAAAGGGTACAGCGGTAGCCACCAAGGCAGCTTTCGACAAAAACTCCGACCGCGTTAAGGCCTCGCCCGGTAGTCCGGTTGCACCCGTTTTAGTAAACAAGCCGGCCACCCACCGAACCGCCCGCTGCAGGTCGTCAACAAAAACGAAAAGGATGCCGAAGAACTTCGAGAAGTAAATACCCACCAGCCCGGTGATGATCCAGGCCCGCACCTGGCCGCCAAGCATGTATTGGTTGCCAAAGGTCCACCAAAGGACGGCCAACACCGCAAGCACAGTGGGGGCCCAGTGCACCCAGCGCCAAAACTGGCGCCACGCTGGCGTCAGATCACGGGTAACGTGCACAACCGCCTGGAACAGGTAGTAATCTACTACTACCAGAAAAGCCGATAAAACTAATAACATCATGATGCGTAGGGTCATAACTACAACAAAACGGAACGGCAAGTTGCGCTACGCGCGTCCGTTAACTTTTTTTTCAATGGTGGGCAGCAGGCACCTGAGTCTCCGGCTGCTTTCCCCGCCAGGTCCGGATGCGCTCTTTCAACCGGCCTACCAGCAGGTACATCACCGGAACAAGAAACAAGGTCAGAAACGTTCCAAACAACAGCCCAAAAATCATCGTCCAGGATAGCGGCCCCCAGAAGGCTACATTGTCGCCACCGAAAAAGATATGAGGGTTGAGTTCGGTGAACAACGCTACAAAGTCGATGTTCAGCCCAACTGCCAGCGGAATAAGGCCAAGTGTAGCCGCCAGCGCCGTGAGGATAACCGGAGTCATCCGCGTTTTGGCCGCCTCGGCCACAGCCTCTTTGAGTTCCATGCCCTGAGCAACCAGTAAATCGCTGAACTCTACGAGCAGGATTCCGTTTCGCACCACAATACCGGCCAGGGCCAGCACGCCCACCCCGCTCATCACAATCGAAATTTTCATCTGAAAGAGTGAAAAGCCGATCAATACACCAATGATGCTGAACAGAATCTCCGCCAGGATGATCAGCGGCTTGCTGGTGGAGTTAAATTGCGTTACCAGGATCATGAACATCAACCCGAAGGCAACCAGAAATGCCACGCCCAGGAACTCAGACGTTTCCTGCTGCTGCTCCTGCTCACCCGTCATCTTAATCTCTACCTGCTCGGGTTTGTTAAAGGTAGTCAACGCTTTTTGGATATCGGCCACTACTTCATTGGCATTATATCCACCCAGCACATTCGAGGATAGTGTGATCACCCGCTTTTGATCTATGCGGCGAATACCCGCATAGCTGTTTGAATAGTCAATGGTGGCGATAGCCGAGAGCGGCACTTCGCGCACCATCCCACCCATGTTCATATCGCGGTAGATAATAGGAATGTTCAACAACGCATTGACATCGTTGCGCTGATCTTCCTTCAGCCGCAGCTGAATCGGATAATCGTCATTGGCATCGCGGAATTTGGACACCTCGAGGCCGTAGATGGCCGAGCGAAGATTATTTCCGATCGTTTGGGTAGAAATTCCCTCCCGGTTTGCCTTTTCGCGATTAATGGTCACCACCACTTCGGGCTTGTCACTCTGGAAATCAGACTTCAGTTCCTCCACTCCGGGTATCTGCAAGGAGTCGAGAAAGCGCTTGGCCCGGTTGGCAGTAGACACCAGCGCGTCAAACTCGTCTCCCGCGATTTCAATATTGATCGGCTTGCCGGTAGGTGGCCCGTTTTGCTCCTGGTTAACGGAGATCTCCGCTCCCTTGATGCCTTTGGTCGCTTCGCGCACTTTATCCAGGTACTCGGCCGTGCTCTGTCCGTTGCGTTCGGCAAATCCGACAAACGCAATTGACACTTTACCCAGGTGCGGGCTCGCGTTGGTGCCGCCTTCAAGCTGGTTTTCATTCGCACCGATTGCTACGTTAGAGATGATCGACTTTACAATGGGATTGTTTCCACCCACCACCTCCTGCACGCGTTTTTCCACCACTTGCGTGATCGAGTCCGTTACCCGCTGGTCCGTACCGATTGGCATGCGGATGTATGCGAAAATGAAATTGGGGTCCCCCTGCGGGAAGAAAACGACCGGCGGTTGCCGGATCGCTGTGAAAATGATGGAAAAGAAAAACAAAAACACCACCGCCGCTACAACGGCCAGCGGGCGATACCCGACTAGCAGACGCGACAGCAGATTTTTATAGGCTTGCTGCACCCGTGGCCAGGAATTGGTTTGAAACCGGCTTACAACCCCTTTCAGAACAAAGTGATGCAGGGCATAGACGCCGAAAAGCGTAACAGCAAAGTTACCGAGACCAAAAGCCCCTGCGAGATACGACATCAGCGCAAGCGACGCAAACACTATCGCAGAGACGACAAACCCACGGGAGAATTTTGGAGCACGGCTCTCTTCGTGCTCGTGCGGTTTCATAAAATCGACAGCAAAAACCGGATTGATGATATACGCCACAAGAAGCGAGGCAACCAAGGCCACGATGAGCGTTGCCGGCAGGAAGTACATAAAATTACCAATCACGCCGGGCCAGAACAACAGCGGGAAGAAGGGCGCTAACACCACCAGGGTACCCGATAACACCGGCAGAAACACCTCACCGGCCGCCACCTTGGCTGCCTTTTTGATGGGCACTTTTCCATTATCAAAAATCCGGTGGGTGTTTTCGATCACTACAATCGCATCATCTACCACGATGCCCAGCGCGAGCAGGAAGCTGAACAGGGTCATGAGGTTGAACGTGAAATCCAGCGACGGAAAAACCAAAAAGGCAATGAAACTGGAAATCGGTACCGATAAACCAACAAAGATCGCGTTGGTTGCACCCATGAAGAACATCAGGATCAGCGTCACCAGCAGAAATCCGATGATGATGGTGTTGATCAGATCGTGCAGCGTGGTTCGGGTATTCTCACTCTGATCGGCTGTGATGGTCACCTTCATGCCGGGTGGCAGAACGTTGGCTTCAAACTCTTTCACGATTGCGGCAATCTGATCAGATGCGATAATCAGGTTTTCACCCGAACGCTTGATGACGTTCAGGGTAATCACATTCTTCGAATCCAGGCGTGCGAAACTCTCCTGCTCTTTATGGGAATCGATTACCTCAGCGATATCTTTGAGATACACCTTGGCGCCTTTGGTGGAGGTGATCACCGTATTTCCGACTTCCTCAGCGGAATTGAATTCGCCATTCACACTTAGCGAGCGCTTCATGCCGCCAACGCTGAGTTGCCCACCCGAAATAATTTTGTTCTCCGCGTTGATGGCGCCGTAGACGTCAAAAAACGAGATCCCCGCAGCTGACGCTTTGTACAAGTCGAGATTGATTTGAATCTCGCGATCAAGTGCGCCTACCAGATCCACGCGGCGGATTTCCGGAAGGCTCTCAACGCGATCCTGAATCTGTTCACTGTATTTCTTAATTGTCTGCAAGTCGAAGTCACCCGAAATGTTCACGTTCATGATGGGCACTTCGGAAATATCGATTTCCACCACCTGCGGCTCCTGCGGCAGGTCGTTGGGCAGATCGTTTTTTGCTTTGTCTACCGCGTCTTTCACTTCGCGTTTGGCTTCGTCAACATCCACGTCGGCATCGAACTCAATGATGATGTTGGAAACATCCTGAACGGAGTTGCTCGTCACTTTCTTCACGCCCGAGATGGACTTGACCTGCTTCTCGATTTGTTTGGTAACGAGTGTCTCGATGTCAGACGGGGATGAACCCGGATAGACCGTAAGCACATAAATCTGCGGGAAAACCACTTCGGGAAAATTTTCTTTGGGAAGCCCGATATAGGTAAAAATCCCCGCGAGGCAGATGATGACCGTAGCGATGTAAATGCTGACGCGGTTCTCGATGGCCCAACTGGTGGGCTTAAATTCTTTTTCGATGTCTTGCATAGGTTGCGATTTAGAGGCCGTGTCTTACAGTTTGATGGCCTCGCCATCGTTTAAACCCTGATAACCAACCGTGATGATCCGGTCTCCTTTCTGAAGACCTTGTGTTACCTGGGCGAGATTATCAAATACTCCTTCCACCTGCACCACGCGCTTGCGAGCCACGGTAGTCTTGCCGGCGGTCTCGGCTACGTAAACGACCTTCTCGTTGTTGATATTCTGAATCACGTTAATGGGAACCACGATGGCCTGCGGCACCGATTCGTATACCACGCGTACCACGGCACTCATATTTGGCCGCACATCGCTGCCCGAGGGGAGTTTGATTTCAACCGGGAACGTCCTCGATAATGCATCGATGCTGCGCCCGACGAATGTGACCGACGCCGTTATGCGTTGCTTCGCATCCGGTAACGATATGAGAGCTTTGTTCCCCCGGTGGATGTTGGAGACAAACGACTCTGAAATATCCAGCCGTACTTTGAGATCAGCCGAGTTCACCACGCGCACGGCCGGCATACCGGGTGCCACATTTTCTCCCAGCTTGACAAACACCTCGTCAATGGTACCGCTGACCGGCGCTTTGATCTTCGACATTTCGTTTTGCTCATTCAACGTGGCCAACCTTTTTTCGAGACTTTCTTTGTTGTTCTTCGCCTGGAGAAACTGAATCTCGGTTCCTATCTTTTGGCTCCACAGATTCTTCTGGCGTTCATAAACGGTGTTGGCCAGGTCCAATCCTGATTTCAATTCTTCGATCGAGCGGACAATCACGGAATTGTCGATCTGAGCCAGCGTCTGCCCTTTGGAGACGGTTTCACCCGCCCGCGCGTACACGTGGGTGATGATCCCCATCATTTTTGCACTGACCAGAATATTTTCCATGGATTCTACCTTCCCTTGTGTTTGAATGTAGTGATCAAAGGGCCGTACATCCAATACGGAGACGGTGACCTCTTTGGCTTTAACAGGCGCCACAGGGCCACCGGTGGCCGCCAGTTCGGATTCGAGCCGGGCGATCTCTTTGGTCAGCGCGGCCTGCTCTTTTTTCAATGCTTCGAGTTGCTTGGATTTATCGCTGCCGATACCACAAGCCGCTGCCACCAGGGTGAGCGTGGCAACAAAAATGTTAACTGTCAATTTCATGATCGGAGGGTTCTATTATTTTTCAGTATAAGGATTCAATTTTCCGTATGCCTTGTCGGTGTCTACTTTCGCCACGAGTGCATCGTACAGGGCGCTGTAGTAGTTGATTTGCGCTTCGCGCAGGCTGGATTCGGCATTGATTACTTCGAGGCTGGAGCCAACGCCCTGCTCGTACTTGATCTTGGTTACCCGTGCAACATTGCCGGCCAGTTCCATATTCTCTTTTTGCGATTGCAGCGTGCGGATCGCGTTCTCCAGCGTTAACCGGACCTGTTGCAATTCAAGATCAATGACGGTTTCAAGCTGCCGCTGCGAGTTTTCGAGTTTCAGCAGCGCAAGTTTCGACTGCTGTACGCGGTACGTACGCTGCAGGCCACTGAAGATCGGCACATTCAGCGATACCCCGAGCAGGGAATAGCCGTACCACTTATCAGGACCAACCTGGCCGTTGTCTTCGATGGCTGAGGTGGTGCGAAACAGGCCCGAAACATTGGGTGCCTGCGTGGTGTAGCCCAGGTTGGCAAAGGCCACCAGACTAGGAACACCGGCTGCATATTTATTTTTTAAGTCCAGTTCCTGCAACCGCTTCGAGGTTTGCAAGAGCTGGTAATCCCACCGCTTGCGGTACGACCAGTTTTCTTCCATGGCTGCGTAATCCGGAACAGCAAACTCACCAATTGAACCTGTCACTTCGATTGGTTCGGACATGGGATAGTTCATCTGGAATTTCAAAACCTCTGTCGTGATGGTCTGGATGTTTTTAAATTTCTCGCGCTCGCTGCGCAGGTTATTGTAGGTCACCTGCACGCGATCCACATCAATCTGTTCAGCAAAACCGTTCTGATACAGCGCCTTGGTGTTGCGCAGCAGCGTGTCTACCCGGGCAATATTCACATCAAAAAGAGCAATCCGCTCACGGTTTGTGACGGCCAGGTAGTAGGCCTTCGAGACATTGGCGATTGTTTGCTCGCGGGTCTGCCCGGTTGTCTTCACCGACAATTCTTTATACGCATTCGAAGCCTGAAGTCCCACCAGGTAGGAACCATTAAAAAGAATCTGACTTACACTCATTGATGCATCGCCCACACTTTTCAACTGGAAGAAGTTTTGTGATGCCACCACATCGCCCACCTGAATGCCGGGTACACCACTCAGGTCGATGAACCCGCCGGGCCCGGTATACTGAACAAAAAATCGCCGCAACTTCTCATTGTGCTGAATGCCAACCGATCCTTCAAGCTGAGGAAGACCGATGCCAATCGTTTCTTTTACGCGGGCTTTTGCGATCTCTTCATCCAGCTGGGCATTTTTGATCGTCATCGAATTTTGAAGGGCATACTCGATGCATTGCTCGAGCGTGAACGCCCGGGAGGTGGGTTGCTGCGCAGCGCCGGGGCACATCCA
>CANGUI010000061.1 GCA_947457025.1 Flammeovirgaceae bacterium
GTGAATCGGAGAGTGGAATTAAAAGTGTTAAGTATTTAGGTTATGCGTTTCGTACTGCTTAGTGTGCTGGTATGCTGGGGTTCAGCCGGCATGTTTGCTCAAAAATATTCGGAGTTGTTTCCCCAGCTGTCCGGTATGACGCCGGAGCAGGCCAAAAATGCCATCAAAGCATTTTTGATTGAAGAGCCGGACCATCCCAATGCGAATTTTCGGCTGGCGATGTTTTACGACCGGAACTACCGCCTGGCTGATCCGCTTGTAGCTTACAACTATGCCATGGCAAATGCTGTGGAAACTAAATTACGGTACACGAAAGTAAAAATACTGGTTGACGCGCGTGAAGTAGACCGGAACAACGAAGAATACTGGCCCATCTTTAAAGTCATGGATGCCAAAGGGAAGCCGTATGTCCCCTTCCCGGTTATTTCGGCAAAAATCACCAATGGATATGACTCAGCCGAGCTGTTTATCCGCAATATGCCTCCGATTTACACTGCCTTTACCAAAAGTGTAAACCAGTACGATCGGGCGGTGAAGCTATTCGCCAGTATCAATACGCAGTACCCCACGCTCGAAGACATGTACCTGCTTTACCCTCCCGACCTTCAGCAATCTCTCCGCGAGCTGATCACCACCCATGATTCCTGTATTTTCTATCTCGAAAAATACCTGGCACTCACCAAAGCATATCCCCTCAAAGGCTACAAGCAATCGCTTAAGATTCAGCCCATAAACACCTACCGGCTGGATGGTCTGACAACGTCAATCAATTTTCTATCGGGTGAAATCCGGATTTGGAACTACGCTGATTGGGCACGTCGGATTCAGCAGTATGAAAGCGGCCATGTGCAGGAGCTGCGCAAAAACCTCGAAGTGTTTCACGAAAAGCTCGATAAGAATCTGTTGGCTCTCCGGCAACAGCCTTATGGGCAGGCGGGTTCAGTGCTGAGAGCAGAGAAGGCACTCATTTTCAATGTTAATAATATCGATCGCCAATCGGTTGTTTTGCCGTTGCTTTCTTACAAGATATTTAAGCAGGAATGGTTGAATGCAATTAAAGGGCAGGAACCCGACACGTTCCAGTCCATGAAAAATGCTGCGCTTTACAGTAATCTGATTTACATCAACCGCCGTGCCGATACCTTGACGCGGACTCTTCAGGAAGCTATCCGGCCGGGGCCTGTTAAAAAACACAGTGCTTTTTTTGAAAAGTTTTTTGGCTCGCAGACGGGGCTGGAGTCTTACGTAAAAGAGCAACAGGCGGAAATCAGCACTTCATTCGATCAGTATGTACGGGAGTTACGTACAAGCGTGCTGCATGACACGGTGCGGGCAGAGACATTTAAGACCAAAGATAATTTGTTTCGCTCGCCCAAAGGGGCTGTAACAATTTCGCTGTTGCCGCAGCCAATCACGGCAGAAGCACTTGAGGCCGGCACACCGATTACCCTTTTCAATCGGAAAAATCCCGACGGCAGTGCGTATGTTGCAGGGCTTTACAAAGGCGACAAGAAACGGAATGTGACGTTTACGTTCTTGCTCCGCATCAACCCCGACGGCAAAGAAGCGTGGTTCAAAAATTTTAATATTCCGGTAGACAGCGCCTCCCTGGCCGACACGCATACCTTCCTCGGCCCGGTAGTCCTTACGCAGGAAGGGTGTGCACTGTTGCTTCGGTCAGAACACCGGGCAAGTCCGATTTCAATCAACACATTTGTATACCTCACGGAAAAAGGGGATGTAAAAATTACCCAGCGCCTGGCTGACATCTTCTATCCGCGTCACGCCATATACTCCGAGCGCAGCAATTCCTTTATCATCACCCTGAAGGGAACGGCCCGCGAAGAGAGTATCTCCAGTCCCGAGAAACTGGTCACTGTGCAAATGAATGTACTGGGTGAAATTACGTGGAAACGTGAAATCGAAATGGTTGGGAATTTCACCGATCTGGTGCCGGTTGGCGATGGGTACGTATTGGTAGGAAACTATCTGGTAATTCGCGATCCGAATAATAAAGAGATACGAACACGGGTGCAGCAGCTCGAATGCAACCCTTTTGTGATCAAGTTGGGCGATCGGGGTGAATACCAGAAACTGGAGCCGATCCTCCGCAGCGGATCACTGTTCGTTCAGCGGGTGGTAAAAGTCAACGACAATTCGGTTAACCTGATTGCTTTTAATGAGAAGTTGGATGTAGCCCAGGGGAAGACCTTTACCGTTAATGATGGCCCGGTACACATCATGACCAACCGCAGTTTGCAAGTGGTGCTGGTCAAGTAAAGTATTTTCGTTTCATACGGGCGGTGGCGCGGCCGGTGTTGCAGGAGGGCGATCACGGGCAACGTCCGAGAATGGCTGACACTTCGGTGGTCGTAATTCGTTTTTTGTTACCTGAATCCAGAAAGTAAATATACGTTGCAATTTGGGCGACTTCCATATCGGTGAGGGCTGCTACACCCGGCATGCGCTGGTTATACATCACACCGTTTACTATAATTTCACCCTCCATACCGAATTTCATTCCACAAATGATCTTTTCGAAATTGTTCCGGAGGTAGTCTGAGGGCGCAACGGGCGGGTACAGGCGCGCAAGGCCTTTGCCTTTCGGCTGATGGCAATTGCTGCAATGCTGCTGATACAAACGTTCGCCTTGTACCCGGTACTGTGTAAATGCCAGTTGCTCGGCATTTTGACAGCTCACCGAAAAGCTACCGAAGGCCAGCAGGATTATCGCCGTTCGATTCAATGCGCAAATGTTTGATATCACCAATCAGCCGATTAACATCCAGTTCTGAAGTACCATCATATTTCCCGCGGATACGGCCCTGTTTGTCGATCAGCAGGAATGATCCGCTGTGGACAAATCCATCTGGCTCGGTGCTGTCCTCCAGGGCTGTGGCAAAATAGCTGGTTTGGGCAATGCTGTAGATGGAGTCTTTTTCACCGGTAACAAAATGCCACCGGCTGGATGAAGCGCCCAGCCGGTCGGCAAAGTCGCGTAGTTTCCGGACGTCGTCATGCACGGGATCAATGGTGTGCGACAAAATCATCACATCCGGCATGTTTGCGGTGGCTTCATAAACACGAACCATTTGTGTTTTCATCAGTGGACAAATCGTACGGCACGAGGTGAAGAAAAAGTCGGCTACGTAGATCTTACCGCGAAATGTTTCACGGGTAACCTCAGCGCTATCCTGATTGACAAAAGAGAAAGGTGCAATGGTGTGGTATACGGTATCGGTGCCTACCACTTTTCGTTCTCCAAAAATCGGTAGTGGCTTACTTTTGGTGCAAGCCCATAAAAAAATAAGCCAGAAAAAAAGCAGTACCAAACGCATCTATTCGTTAATTAAAATGGCATCACCTACGGCAACAGTTCCTACGTTACAAGGCAGCACGTTTTGGCCGAAGTATACCTGGCCCCCGCGTTTTCGGTAACCGGCCAGGGTGGCCAACGGCTCGGTGTTTTTTCTTCCGGTGGCTTGGTCAACCGTTATCATCACGCAGCGCGCACACGGTTTTACGCCAACGAAGTCCACGGCACCGATGCCGAACTTTTTCCAGCCGTCTTCTTCATACGCGTGCCTGCCGGTAAAAACAAAATTCGGACGAAACCTGTTCATCGGCACGGGTTGTTCGAGCCTCGCATTGAGATCGGCAAGCGATGCTTCCCCGATTACCAGAAACGGGTATCCATCAGCCAGGCTCACCCATTGGCCCCGGGCACTGTAAGCCAGGTCTACCTGACGGGCCTCTTTTTCCGGAAAGGCGACCAGCCGTACCGCACGGTGGAGCAAATCGGAAAACCATGTGTCGGCATCTGAACTGCACCCGTGGACCTGAACAGTATCGGCCCAAACGGTTGCTTGGAATAAATCGCCATGGCGCGCCTCAATGGGTACGTGTATCCGGTGCTCGTTATGTTGCACCACCAGATCGTTACCGCCAATTCGCGCACGGAAGAGGGCTAGTTCGGGCACGGTGCGTTGGGTGAGAAACTGCATTGAGGTATCGGTCAGCATCCAGCGTCGGTCGTATTCCAGCCCTTTGGGCAAGATCCGGCCGGCCGAAATCTGTTCGCCTCCAAGTGATTTCACGGGATAGCGCCAGATCTCTGAGAGGATGCGGTCATTCATAGCTCAGGCGGCATTGTAGGTGGCATACACAAACAGCGGGGAACATTACGGCCATGTTTTCGAGCCAGCGGAGTTCAACGCGATATGGAGCAGAGAAAGACATGCCACGGGAAGAATTAGTACTTCGCACTAAGCAAGTTTTGCGATTCGCCTGATGTCGGCTATGAGTTGCTGAGCCAGTTCGTCTGCCCGTTTGGCGCTTTTCGATTCCGCGTAAATCCGGATGATCGGTTCGGTATTGCTTTTGCGCAAATGCACCCATTCCTTTTCTTTTTCAAAATCGATTCGCACCCCGTCTGACGTATTGATCACTTCCGCCCGGTAGAGCTGCTTTACCTGATCCAAAATTCCATTTACATCAAGCGAAGGGGTCAATTCCATTTTATTCTTTGAGATAAAATAAGGAGGATAACTCTTACGCAGTTCAGAAGCGGTGAGGCGCGTTCTTGCCAGGTGCGTCAAAAACAACGCAATACCCATGAGTGCATCTCTTCCATAGTGGAGATCAGGAAAAATCACACCACCGTTACCTTCTCCCCCAATTACCGAGCGGGTTTCTTTCATCGCCTGCACCACATTTACCTCTCCTACTGCTGCGGCGCGGTAGGTGCCTTTGTGCTTTTCGGTAATATCGCGCAAAGCACGTGTAGACGACAGGTTGGATACGGTATTGCCCCGTTTACGCGTCAGGACATAATCGGCCACAGCCACCAACGTATATTCTTCGCCGAATGGTTTCCCGTCTTCCTGAATCAGTGCAAGCCGGTCTACATCGGGATCAACTACAATCCCCAGATCGCATTGCTCCCGCCGCACTACGCGGCAAATTCGGGTCAGGTGCTCGGGTAAAGGTTCGGGATTGTGGGGGAAGATGCCGGTAGGCTCGCAGTACAGTTCTACCACTTTGCGTACGCCCAGGGCTTTCAGCAGTTTGGGTACCGCGATACCTCCTGTGGAGTTCACAGCATCAATAGCAATTTTGAAACGAGCCCGTTTGATGGCTTTCGCATCCACCAGTTTATTTTTCAGAATCAGGGCGATGTGCTTTTGGATGTACTTCTCGCCAATCCGATAAGAGCCAAGCTGCGTTACGGGTGCAAAGTCGAACGATTCTTGATTCACCATGCGGAGTATTTCTGCCCCGTCGGCCGCCGAAAGGAACTCCCCCCGCTCGTTCAGCAACTTCAAGGCGTTCCATTGTATCGGATTATGGCTGGCAGTGAGGATGATTCCTCCCTGTGCTTTTTCAAGTGTTACGGCAATTTCTACGGTTGGTGTGGTTGAGAGGCCCAGGTCAATCACATCCAAACCGACGCCCTGCAACGTGGCCGACACCAACTGACTGATCATCGCCCCAGACGGTCGGGCATCACGGCCAATAACAACTTTTCTACCTTGGCGGGATTTGACCCACATGCCGAAGGCAGCTGCGAATTTCACGGCATCAATTGGGGTAAGCGCCTCTGCAGGCTTGCCTC
The DNA here is from genome assembly GCA_947457025.1 of Flammeovirgaceae bacterium. Lineage (GTDB taxonomy): Bacteria > Bacteroidota > Bacteroidia > Cytophagales > Cyclobacteriaceae > ELB16-189. The sequence goes on from CANGUI010000061.1 coordinate 5,615, forward strand.
CGATGGTGCCCCGGATACCGGATATAGATTTGATGAGTGTCACAAAAGGTTGGTTTGCGGTGCGAAAGTAGAGAATGTCGCGGATTCAAACGGTTATGGCTTGCGGACTTCCGGCAGGGCGGCCAGATCCTGCTTGCCGGGGTCACCGCAGACGCTGTCGCCCGCGCCCACCACTTTACCGCAGTAGCCGCAGGTGATGCCTTCCTTAGCCAGAAAAGGGCTTTGCGTGGCGCAGGTGCCGCGGAACTCACCGTTTTTAACAAAGAGCAAGCGCACGCTCATCAGCGCAAAAAACAGTCCGAAAACACCAAGTGTTACCAAAAATACTGCCATATACTTTACGTGCCTGCCACAGGGCAAGCCCAGCTGGTTTAGCTATTTTTGCAAAGATAACACGAAACCCCCTCCGAACGTTTTTCAACGGATGAAAAAACCCCCTTCTACCCCCGACCCCAACCGGCCCGCCCAGCTGACAGCTTTTGATCGCCTGCTGACCATCATGAACGAGCTGCGCGAAAACTGCCCGTGGGATAAAAAACAGACCCTGGAGTCGCTGCGACACCTTACAATTGAAGAGACTTATGAACTTTCAGATGCCATCCTGGATGGCAGTCTGCATGACATTCGGAAGGAGCTTGGCGACTTGCTGCTCCACATGGTATTCTACGCCCGCATCGCCGCTGAGCAAAAAGCGTTTGACATCGCGGACGTGCTAAATGGCATTTGCGACAAGCTGATTGAACGACACCCGCACGTGTACGGTGATATCGTAGCCCACGACGAACAAACGGTGAAAGAGAACTGGGAGAAAATCAAACTCAAAACCGGCAACAAGTCAGTGTTGGAAGGGGTACCCCGAACGCTACCGGCTCTCATCAAAGCCATGCGCATTCAGGATAAAGCCCGAGGTGTTGGCTTTGATTGGGAACACCGTGAACAGGTGTGGCAAAAAGTCGAAGAAGAAATGCGGGAATTCCGCCACGAAATTAACGGGAACACGGCAACCGAGAGCGATCGTGAACGGGCACAGAGTGAGTTTGGCGACTTACTCTTTTCGCTTGTTAATTATGCGCGGTTTGTCAACATTGATCCGGAGGAGGCACTCGAACGCACCAACCGGAAATTCATCAAACGCTTTCAGTATCTGGAAACGGCAGCCGCAAAAGACGGTAAAAAGTTAGGCGAAATGTCGTTATCGGAGATGGATGTGTATTGGGAGCAAGCCAAGCGCCTGTAACAAAAAAAACGCTGGCCCTTTTGCAAGCGCCAGCGTAAAAAAAATCTTCTGTTTTACTGGGCGCGTTTGGCATTAATGGGGAACTCGCCAAATTGGCCCAGTACCATCGTGCCCGCTAACACATCGCCGGTAATAGCGGCCTTTACCCCAATCACCACCGAATTTCCACCAAACGAAAGCGTGTAGCTAAACGTGAGCTGATTGCCCACCACTTTCACGTTTTCTAACGGTGTGGTGCGATTGCCACGCGTGCTGGTAATTGTTCCGGTGTATTGGCCCTCTTTCTTTTCGATGGTGATTTTGCCTTCACCACCCTGAGGCGATTGCACCGTGTAATCCCAAACACCATCCGCTTTTACCACCGCTGTGGGATCGGCCTTCACCGCGGGCGCTGCAGCTACCGGCGCACTTGCCGGACGGCCCGCAGGCGCACCACCGCGGCCACCACCGCCAAAGCCGCCACCTTGGGCCATACCGCCACCACCAGCATCGCCAGGGCCACCACCATCGCCTTCTTTCAGATCGTCATTATTCACGTTGCGCCCGCGCCTGCGGGGTTGATCGAAACTCATTTTACCGATGCGGTAGCTGATGTTTGCTCTAAAGCTGATATTATTTTGTGTGGTAAGCCCGCGTTGGGTAATAAATGGAGTTGTGGTTTCATTGCGAATGGTAATCGATTCGGCAAAAAAGTTTTCTATCCCAACTCCAAAACTACCTTTCTTGTTCTTGAAATCTTTCCGCACAGCTAAACTATAAATTCCAAAACCTCCTTGAATACCTTGCAACAACACGCGCTTTCCTCTATAGAAACCAAAGAACTGCAGGCCCCAACCTTTCTCGAACGAGTAACCTCCAAACATACGGGCACTTGGCACCCAACCTTCATTACGTGCACGTTGTGTTGGGTCGGACACGTTGTTATCTAACACCGCATAAAACACATCGCCACCACCACTTAACGATAGTTTGCCAATGTTTATGTTTAAAAACAAACTTCCTCCGTATGCCTGCTCTTTACCAATGTTGGCATACCGCGTGATAATGGTGTCGCCTTCAAACTCTCGCAACGACTGGATAGCATTATCGGTATTGCGATAAAAGCCGGTAAGATTAACAGAAGTTCCTTTGACAAAAGTGGAGTATCCTAATTCGAAATTATCGGTAAACTCAGGGTCTAACCGTGGATTTCCTATTGTTTGATTTAGTGGGTTATTACTCTGCTGGCGGTTTGGATTTAAAAACTGAATCGATGGTCTTTGAATCCTCCTGTTGTAAGAACCCTTTAAAGTTCTCCCACTTTTTAGCTTTTGCGAAAGGTTTAGACTGGGCACCAATACGTCAAACTCTGGTATATCAATGTTTGATTCTGTTCTTGAAAACGCATTGATGGTTGTATATTCGTAACGTAATCCGGATTTAAAGCTGAAACCACTTTTAGCCGCATAAGAATACGAACCATAAACACTGCTAACATCCTGATTGTAATTCAGCTGATTATTGTTTTGCTGGATGGTTTCGTAAGTACCGTCACCATTGCCATCGCGCAGCGTTACGAAGTTACTGGTAACTTTTCTGATGATTTGTTTTACACCCGTTTCGAACATTTGATTAGTGCCCATGGGGGTTTGATAGTCTAACTGTAATGTGTACTCTTCATTTATACCATCGTTGATGTTCTGCAAACCCGAAAAAGAATTTGTTGTCAAATTTTCTATTCGGCTAAAAA
>CANGUI010000062.1 GCA_947457025.1 Flammeovirgaceae bacterium
CCGTTTCCTTGTATTTGATTTGTGTAAGCTTAACAGATGAATGCCCTCCAAGCTCGTGGTGATATTTTAGGAACGCTTTAAAGTGCTTTAAACGCTTGGCAACGGTATTGCCTGAATGATCTTTGTGCAAATAGTCCTGCCATTTAGTAAGGTGCCTGAGCGTGAATTGCTCCGGTCTTAATCCTTCCAGCTTCTCAGCCTTTAGCCATTCCTCTAAAGCTTCAATACTGTTTCTTTGGTTTGAGTATGTCAGGGCTTTTATTGAATTTTTCCGGCTGTTTAAATAGTCCGTCCATTGAAAAATAATCGACCGGGTTAGCTCAGTCTCCGGAAGTTTGGCCTTTTGTGCCTCATAATATGCAGTGCTTACTCGGCCATGTACCGGCTCAATGTCCTGATCTTTGAGCGTGTCTGCGATCTTTTCAATTTTCCGGGCAAAGGATTTGAGAAAGCTATTGATACTTAGTGCCTCCTCATGTCGTTTTACTTTCCCCTGCTTTTTATCCCAAAACTTAGGCTCTACTTTCTTGCCTGTGGCAAACAAAGTTTTGCCTTCAAGGTGAATGTATTGTGCATAAATCGGAGCAAGTCCGGAGACGTTTTTCTTGTCTTGCCGGAGAATGAATTTTACCGTTGCCATGTGTTTGGGTTATGGGTAGACTTATGGGTAGACTTTGCTACCGTCCTTTAGTGTCTACAAATGTACCTTAATATGGCTAAAAACTCATTTTTTAGTGATTTCAGATGCAAATAAATTTTCGGTGATTCCCTCCGGGGCTACTAAATTTGGCTTATTCCGGCACGCTTTTCCTCTCTTCTGCTAGTCTGGCAACGGCAGGCTTGTGTTGCAGAAAACAGTTTCCAAAATGACGAGTTGACCATCGCTTGTTTCGCAAATCACAAAACAAATTATCAAGGGCGGGAGCGGCGTTTTTTTGATCTTCGCCTGCTTCTGATCAGTTGCGTGAACAAACTTGGAAATCGGCTCCGCCTTCCCGTGTAAACCGATTCATCCAGTTCATTTTATAACTGGAACACCGGGAGCTTAGGTGCTTGGTGGCGGTTACGGGTAGTTGGTCATTGGCAATTGCCTACTTTCTACTGGTCCCTCGTTCCCCATCTCTGGTCAGCACCGATTGCCTACTGTTTTCTCGCCACAGACATACTCCTTTCGCGAAATCCCTCACCCGGCGTTTAGCGGTGATCTTCGCCCGATTCACATTTGGCCAGCTCCCATCCGATGATGCACTTTTTGCGGGCCGCCTCCCAGCGGTAGTCGCCCAACCGTCCGTCTTTGCGGATCACGCGATGGCAGGGAATCACATATGCAAGGTGATTGGCACCCACGGCCGAGCCCACCGCCTGCAAGGCCCTGGGGTGATGTACTGCCGCGGCAATTTGCCCATAGGTGGTTACCGCACCGAAGGGTATTTGCAGCAACGCTTCCCAGACGTTTACCTGGAAGTTCGTACCCTTGACCAATACCGACAGGCGTTGTGTGCCCGAGCCTTGAAAGATTTGCGTCGCCAACACCTGCGTGTGTACTGTATCCTGTACCCAAACGGATTTACTCCAGAATGCTTTCATCCGCGCCACCTCATGTCGTGCATCTTCTTCTCTGAAAAAAGAAAGCCAGCAGATGCCGCGGTCGGTGACACCGATCAGCGCGTAGCCAAATGGGGTGTCGTGAATGGCATACCGGATCACCAGTGCCCCGGTTATTTGTCTGTACGCCTTCGGGGTAACGGCTTCCAGGTTCGTAAGTAATTGGTGGTCCCGTGCCGGCACCGACAAGCCAACCGGTTCGCTGGCCTCAAACAAGTCGCCCGATTCGTGCAGCCGTGCTTTCAGAAAATCTGAGGTGAGGTATTGCAGAAAACGCGCCGGACCTATTCCGGCCCACGCCCTAAACAGCTGCTGCAAGTGAAACGGACTGAGGTGTACGGCGGCAGCCAGTTCTTCCAGTGCCGGCTGGCGCGGGAAGTTTTCTTCGAGGTACCGGATGGCCGCCTCCACGCGGTGGTAATGTGCCTGCAGTTGCCCGGTCATACGCATCAAAGGTAGTTCAATCATGCTGCAAACACCGGCAGCCCCGGCCAAACGGATTCTCCCAACCCCCGAGCTCTAATTTGAAAGGCCAGATGTAAACCCACCTTTTCTGGCTACCTTGCTGCATAGAAAAATCCTGTATGATCAAGTCCATGACCGGTTACGGCCTCGGTACCTTTACCGACACCCGCGCCAGCATCAGCATCGAAGTGAAATCGCTGAATTCAAAGTTTATGGATCTGAATCTCCGGCTGCCGCGGCAGTTCAATGAAAAGGAGCACGAGATTCGCAACCTGATTACCGACCGCCTCGAGCGCGGCAAAGTCAGCGTGACAATCGACTATCAGCCTACCGGCAAGCAGGAGGTCAGGCTGTCGTACAACAAAGAGCTCTTCAAGGCCTACTACCACGAGCTGGTGAAACTCGCTGACTCCGTAGTTTCGCCTACGTACGAAGCTTTGTTTCAGATTGCACTCAACTCGCCCGATGTCATCGTGGGTCAGGGCCGGGAAGAGCTTGATCACACGCTGTGGGAACAGGTGACCCGCCTGCTGGACGACACCCTCTCGCGGTGCGATCAGTTCCGCATCAGCGAAGGGAAAAGCCTCGGGTTCAAACTTTCCGAGTACATCGACCACATCGAATCAGGCTTGCGCGAGGTGGAACAACTCGATCCCAAACGGGTGGAGCGCGTGCGCGCCCGGATCAAATCCGGCATCACCGACTTTTTTGGCGAGGCCGGCTTCGATGCCAACCGCCTCGAACAGGAAATCATCTATTACATCGAAAAACTGGATATCCACGAAGAGCGCGTGCGCCTGCAAACGCACCTGACCTATTTTCGAAAGCTGCTGGCCGAGCCCGCCTCCAACGGCCGCAAACTCGGTTTTCTGGCTCAGGAAATCGGCCGCGAGATCAACACCATCGGCAGCAAGGCCAACGATGCGGATATCCAGCGCCAGGTGGTGCGCATGAAAGAAGAACTCGAAAAAATCAAAGAACAACTTAACAACGTACTATGAGGAGTCGGTCTGTATTTGCATTTGCCCTCGCGGCGGCCTGCTGTTTGGTCGCTTGCCGGAACGCCCGACAGGAGGAAGCCTCCCAAAAAGTGTGGGTGGGCGCGGCGTCTGCTCCCGTGAATCCGCCCATTGGCGCATTCATTGCGGGCGACAGGCAGAACCGCACGTTCACCGCCATCCATGACTCCCTGTTTGTCAAGGCCGTGGTGATCAAAAAAGATTCCACCACGCTGGCGGTCGTTACGATCGACTGCATCGGGCTTTTGTTTCCGGATGTGGAACGCATCCGCACCCGCGCTGCCGCACGCGTGGCCATTCCTCCGCAAAACATCATCGTCTCTTCCACGCACACACACGCCGGCCCCGATGTGGTGGGCTTGTGGGGCACCGACTACCAGCACCCGGGTGTCGACTCCGCCTATCAGGAGTTTCTGATCGGCACTGCTGCCGGGCAGATTGCCACCGCTTATGGCAACCTGGAACCCGTGCTGGTGCGCGTGGCGGAAACCACCTTTGGCGAACCCTGGGTACAAAACATCTGCAACGAGGAAATTGACCGCTCCGTCACGGCCATGCAGTTCGTGGGGGAGGACGGATCGTCTGTCGCTTCGCTCACCAACTTTGCCTGCCACCCTACCTTTCTGGATGCACGGTACAGCGTGGTGTCTGCCGATTACGTAAGCGGCTTTTACAAAGAACTGGCCGCAACCTGGGGCGGTGAAAACCTTTTTCTGCAGGGCGCCATTGGCGGCTGGGTGCAACCCGTTGACGAGGGTACTTTCGCACGTGCCCTCCAACGCGGCCGTGAGCTGGCAGATGCCACCGTTGCCGCATTCTCCTCGTCCGACACGCTTCAGGTGGAGGCGGTAGAAGTGCGCAGCAAGAGAGTGCGGTTTCCGGTTGAGAACGCCGCCTGGAAACAACTCGCTGCTATCGGCACGATCAAACGCAACATTGCAGATTCGGTCGAAACGGAGGTCACCTGGTTTACCATCGGCCCCGCCCAGTTTGCTACTCACCCCGGTGAAACAGCCCCTTACTTTGGCTTGGAAACAAAACGTCTCATGGGCTCCGGCCCGAAGTTTGTCCTGGGCCTGGCCAACGATGCGCTCGGTTATATCCTGAAGCCAGGCTACTTTGAAGATCAGTCGAAACCTCATGCTGAATATCTCACGAGTATGTCGGTAGGCAAACCTACCGGCCCCATCCTCCTGAAGACGCTCGAACAACTCATTCCGCAAACGCCGCGCTGATGGAGTGGTACACCCTTTGGCTAAGTGGCCTCGCTGTACTGCTGGTTGCCAACACGCTGCTGTGGCTGTGGAGCGTGAAACTCCGCAATGCCAGCATCGTTGACATCTGGTGGGGCTTGGGCTTCGTCATCGTGGGGTGGGTGTATGCCCATCTCCAGGCGGCCACTACACTCCGTAACCTGGTTGTGCTGGCCGCCCTTATGGTCTGGGGTGTGCGGCTGTCCGTTCATCTGCTGCTGCGCAACGCCGGTAAGGGTGAAGATTACCGGTACCAGGAGTTTCGCCGCCAGTATGGTCCCGAACGGTATTGGTGGATCAGCTTTTTTCAGGTGTTTGCCTTGCAGGGCGTGTTGGCCTGGCTGATTTCGTTTCCGCTGGTGGCGGTGACGCTCACGGCAACGCCCTGGAACGCGGTCGATACGCTCGCGCTGATCGTCTGGTTCACCGGCTTCACCTTTGAGGCCGTGGGCGATGCACAACTCGTTCGCTTCAAACGCGAGCCGCAAAACAAAGGCAAACTCCTCACCACTGGTCTGTGGCGATACACGCGCCACCCGAACTATTTTGGCGATGCCCTGGTATGGTGGGCTTTTGGGCTCTGGGCCACTGCAGCGGGCTCGTGGCCGGCGCTGCTCGCCTCCGGGCTCATGACGTTCCTGCTGCTGCGCGTCTCCGGTGTGGCCATGCTCGAACGATCGCTGGTCAAATCCAAACCCGGCTACGAAGACTACATCCGCAACACCAACGCATTTTTTCCCGGTTTACCCCGCCACTGCTGATGGGCGATTTTTCCAAACGCAGCAAAATCATCATCACCTGCATGAAGCGCCTCGCGCCCTTCCTGCGGCAGGAGGTGGAAGCACTTGGCTATCCCGTTGTCCGACATTTTCAAACCGGCCTGGAAATGGAAGGCACGCTGGCCGATTGCATTCGCCTGAACCTCAACCTTCGCTGCGCCGGGCAGGTGCTCTACGCGCTGAAATCTTTCCGCGTTCAGCATGTCGACAACGTGTACGACACCGTCCTGAAAATGCCGTGGGAAAACTGGATGGCAGCCGGCGGTTACGTGTCGGTCACCAGTCATGTCAATCACTTCACCATCAACAACCCGCTGTTCGTCAACGTAAAGGTAAAAGATGCAATTGCCGATCGCTTTCGCCGCGAGACCGGCAGCCGCCCCAATAGTGGCCCCAAGCTCGATCGTACCGTGGTGCACCTCTACTGGCACGAAGACCTCGCGGAGGTTTTTCTTGACACGTCGGGGGAGACGCTCGCCAAACACGGCTACCGCAAAATTCCCGGCCGGGCGCCAATGCTCGAAGCGCTCGCCGCCGCAACGGTCTACGCTTCCCGCTGGGATCGGGCCACTTCCTTTGTTAATCCCATGTGCGGCTCGGGCACTCTGGCCATCGAGGCCGCCTGCATGGCCACGCGCCGTGTACCCGGCCTGCTGCGCACCAATTTTGCATTCATGCACCTGCTGGGCTACGACGCCTCAGTGTATGAACAGGAGTTGGACGCGATCCGCCGCCAGGTTACCGATACGTCCGTCCGAATTCTCGCTACCGATCTCGATGCCGACGCGGTCATGGTCGCACAGGTCAACGCACGCGCCGCCGGCGTAGCCCAACACATCGAATTCCGTCAGTGTGATTTTCAAGATACGCCACTTCCTCAACCACCCGGTGTTTTGTTCTTCAATCCCGAGTACGGCGAGCGGCTGGGCGAGTCGGTCGCGCTGGAAAACACCTACGCCGCGATTGGCGACTTCATGAAAAAGAAGGCGCAGGGCTACACCGGCTATGTGTTCACCGGCAACCTCGAGCTGGCCAAAAAAATCGGCCTCCGCGCAAGCAGACGCGTGGAGTTCTATAACGGCACGCTCGACTGCCGCCTGCTGGAGTATGAGCTCTACGCAGGCACAAAGCGAATCGCCTGAAGAATCCGTAAACCGCGACCATTTTTTCCACACGGAAGGCAGCCCGGCCAACGCCCGGCCGTTAGCGGGCCGTGACAACAAAACGTTTTTTTTGGGGCGTGGCCAAGCGAAGCGCAAGGCCACTGAGCTTTCCGTTCCAAGCACCGCGCCACGGGCGCAGCGCTTTCCACTGCAATCCCTCGCCCGCTTACGCCCCCTTTCGGTGCCATTCATCAACGGGCGGTGCAACTCACCCGGATTCACCGCCGCCATATCCGTTTTCTTTCCTACCTTCCGGTTCCTTAACATCCGGACTATGCAAATCAACGGAGACGCAAAAAAGCAAAACACATTTGATGCCATCGTGGTCGGCTCGGGCATGAGCGGCGGATGGGCCGCAAAAGAGTTCTGTGAACAGGGATTGAAAACACTCGTGCTCGAACGCGGCCGCGCCGTGAAACACGTAGCCGACTATCCCACCGCCACCCTGAATCCATGGGACTTCCCGCATCGGCTGAACATGCCGCAACCTGTGCTGGACGAAAACCCCGTAGTTGCCCGCTGTTATGCGTTTGGCGAGGCCACCGAACATTTCTTCGTCAAAGATCAAGACCATCCCTACGTACAGGAAAAACCGTTCGACTGGATTCGCGCCTACCAGGAAGGCGGCAAATCCTTGTTATGGGCACGTCAGACACAACGCTGGAGCAAGTACGAATTCGAAGCGCCCGCCCGCGATGGCTTCGCCGTACCATGGCCCATCAGCTACAACGATCTGGCACCCTGGTATTCCTACGTGGAGAAATTTGTCGGCATCAGCGGCAACCGCGATGGCATTGAGCACCTTCCCGACAGCGAAGTGCTGCCGCCCTGGGAATTGAATTGCGTGGAGAAACACATTCAGGAAAGCATCCATAAGAATTTTTCCAACCGCCACGTCATCGTAGGCCGCTGTGCGCACCTCACTGAACCTACCGAGGAGCACATCAAACTCGGCCGCGGCAAGTGTCAGGCACGCAGCCTCTGCGAGCGTGGCTGCCCTTTCGGTGGATACTTCAGCGCCAACTCCGGCACCCTGCCCGCTGCCCGCAGAACCGGTAACATGACATTCCGCCCGCACGCCGTTGTCCATTCCATTCTCTATGACGAGCAGCAAGGAAAAGCGGTGGGCGTTAAAATCATCGACAGCGAAACGAAGCAGGAGGAAGACTTTTTTGCCCGCGTCATCTTTGTCAACGCCGCCTGCCTCAACTCGAATCTCATTTTGCTCAACTCACGATCCAAAAGGTTTCCCAACGGCCTCGGTAACGACAACGGCCTCCTCGGGCACTATGTGGCGTTCCACAACTACCGCGGCCGCATTCACGCCACCTTCGAGGGGTACCACGATCAGTATTATTCCGGCCGCCGGCCGACTACCGCATTCATGCCATCCTACCGCAACGTACACCGCCAGGAGATGGACTACCGGCGCGGTTTCATGACGGCATACTCGGCCTCCCGTGAAGGCTGGAATCGCGCGTCTGACAATCTGGGCGCTGACCTTAAGAATGAAATGACCAAACCAGGTGCCTGGCGCATCTTCTGGATGATGCAAGGCGAAACAATTCCGAAATTCGAGAATCATGTCCGCCTGAGTCCCGACCAGACCGACCCCTGGGGCATTCCGCAACTGGTAACCAGCGTGGATTACGATGATAATGATGAAAAGATGCTGAAGGACTTCTACGAGCAGGGGGTAGAGATGCTCACCCGCTCCGGCTGTAGCGATATTGTAATCGATGATAACCACCAGGCACCCGGCCTTGACATTCATGAAATGGGTGGTGTGCGCATGGGCGCAGACCCGAAGACATCCCTGCTAAACAAGTGGAATCAGTTTCATGCCTGCAAGAATGTGTTTGTTACGGATGGCGCCTGCATGACCTCTGTCGGCAATCAGAATCCTTCGCTCACCTTCATGGCCATCACCGCGCGGGCAGCGAATTTTGCCATCGGAGAAATGAAGAAACAAAATCTGTAGGCCTCGCGGCTTATAGCAGGGAAAAGGCATACAACATCTCCCGCCCGATCTGGCGCACCCGGCCGGCATAGCCGGCCGCTTCTTCCGGGGTGTTGTCAAAAGCTTTGGGGTCATCATATGTCAGCGCAATGCGCCCGGTAGCACCCGGAATAAAAGGACAGTGTTCATCCGCATGCGAACAGGTCATCACGGCAGCAAACGGACCGGCGTCATTGTACGGATCATCATACGTTTTTGAAAATGCCATCACCGCG
>CANGUI010000063.1 GCA_947457025.1 Flammeovirgaceae bacterium
ATTGAGCAGCCAGGTGAATGTTGCCCGCATCCACACGACCAATCCCTGCTACGTCATTTCCGAAGTTCACTTCAAATGCATAAAGGTCAGTCGCCACGTTAACCAAATGTTTGGCAGCGAGGTAATTCTCGACAATCAAGCGCTGGGCTGTGTTAAGGGCCTGGCTGTAAAAAACAAACTCACTGATCACACCATCCATAAAGAAAGTAGGCACTGTGCCCGTACCTGCACCCAGTGTTGGAGATGCCGCGAACGAGACAGTATTGGTAGTTGACGAAAACACGGATGTTCCATCAAGGCGGTTTTCCCAGAAATCCGGCAGCGACCGCACGTTGTAGAGTCGCGGAATATCCAGTGATGCCACCGGTACATTGTTCGCCCTTTGTATGGTAGAACCAAATGCGTCATACAAATTGCCATTCGTCCAGGGGTAATGGGTGTTTGACTGGCCAAAACTCCAGAAGCCAGCGTTGGCGCTAGCCAAAGGAGGGTCACTCGCAGCCCGCGAGATTATGAAAGCCTCGCCTTGCAGGAAGCTGCTGAGATTGGGCAACGTAAAATAATGCTGTTGTGAAGCGGTGAACTGAACTGCAGGACGGTTGCCTATGGAACTGGTCAAAAATACCGGACTATTCGTTCCGCCCCGGTTAACGGTGGCATTGTTGCCCGACACGTCAGGCCAGGTGTTTACCGGGCCGCCATTGGCAACCGTGATGCGATCAGCGCGGAGCCACAAGCGATTGACAGTTGCATCGCCCACGCCACCCGGGCCTGTGAACCCGGAGTAGTCATCATCGCCAATGATAAACGTGGCGGTAGCAGGCGTGCCTACACCCGAACCGGTGAGGGTTACCTGAAATGATTCGTTCCCTTCCGTAATGACGTCCTGGTTAATGATCACCGTAATTTCACCCGTGAGACTACCTGCCGGGATGGTTAGCGAGGTGCCGACTACCGAAAAATCTGTGGTGCTTGCCGTGCCGGGCGTGACCGTATAGTTGACGGTTACATTTTGTGCCGCCACCGCAGCCAGTTTCACCTCCATCTTGCCAATACCTACTGCCTCTGTGCCAGTATATTGTGAAAACGAGAATGATGCAAGCGGGATACTTTCGTCATCCAGAATTGTGTATGTGAAGAGGTTAAAGCCAATGCGCAGGTTTGCTCCTGTTGGAGCGGAGAGGCGCACCACCACAGTTTCATTTGGTTCACTGAGCGCATCCTGCAAAACAGAGAGGTCGATGACTGTGCGCGAACTGCCACTTGCAATGGATACCGGGCTGGGCTGCACGAGCAACGCATCAATACCGGGTGTGGCGGTACCTGCCGTAATTGCGAAGTTTGCCGTTACAGGTGAAGCGGTGGCATTTGTGATTTCATTCCCGGCATCATCCGTAAGCCGCACTACAATCTGATAGTTGGGCACACTTTCCAGCCCTGACTGTGAAATCACTTCAAACCCAATGTTGAAAGGTTGGTCATCATCGTTAATGGAAATTGTGGTGACCGGAATCGCACCGAGTGAAACTCCCGGAGAAGGGCCGCTCAACGTGGCTGTGAACGTTTCATCAGGTTCCGCAATCACATCGTTCACAATGGTGATGTTCAGCAACGAACTCAGGTTGCCCTTGGTAATGGTCATTGTGCCTGAGGGAGCAGCAAAATAGTCGCTGGTAGATGCTGTAATATCGGTCAGTGCATAATTGACCGTAATGTCGCGGTCTAGCGGATAGTTCAGGTCAAGATTCAAAACAGCAGGACTAGTAGGCTCAAACTGGTTGATGGTGGCAACTCGCCATTGCAACTCGGGGCGTACCACCGCAATGGCCGCAAACAACTGGTCGGCCAACGGCACACCAATTACTTCATACAAGGTGCCGCTCACGAATGAGAACGGATAATAAGACACGCCAGACGAAAAGTCGCCATCGACATCCAGCATGAGCATGTAGGTGCTATATCCCGCACCAGCGGCTGGCAATGTAGAAGTGTTCAAACCAACCGTAACCGTGCCTACATCTCCCGTCTGGTCGATGCGCCACTCGCGCGGCAGTCTGCGGATGTTGCTCCCGCTGTTGGGCGTTTCGGTACTTGTCCACACGTTGCCCGCGGCACCATCGTGCCCGAACAACAGGAAGTCGCCATCACCCAGGCTGGCCGGAGAGCTTACTTTCAAAATACCGGCAGATTGTGCGGCAGCATGGAAGTTCAGCGCATCGGTACGGCCAATACCCGCCACATCGTTGCCGTGGTTAGTTTCAAACACATAGATATCATTGGTGATCGGCACTTTGAATTTAGCGGCCAGGTAATTATCGACAATGATGCGCTGTGCGTCATTCAATGCCTGGTTAAACAACACCACTTCGCCCATCAAGCCATCAAACCGGAAAGCCGGATCAGCACTGATTCCAAGGCGGGGTACTGTAGGGAAGATCACTGAGTTGGTTGCTGTGGAGAACAGCGTAGAACCATCCAGGCGACTTGTCCATAATCCGGGCAAGCTTCGCACATTGTACACACGTGGCTGAGCAAGTGGCCCAACGGGTAGGTTGTCTTTACGCACGGTAGTACCAAAGCCCTCCCACAGGTTACCGTTTGTCCACGGATAATGCGAATTTGATGTTCCTAAAGTCCAGAGCCCCGAATTAGTTGCTGTGGGCGGATCGTTGTTTGCCCGAAGCACCGAGAAGATTTCACCCTGCGAGAGGCCGGTCAGGTTAGGCAGGTTGAAGTGATCGGATTCCGTGGCAACGAATTCAATCGCGGGGCGCCCGTTAATACCCGACACCCTGTAAGCAGGTGAATTTAAAGCAGATACAGTTGCATTTTTTCCTGACTGATCAGGCCACAGGCCAACGACTGTATTGTCAGTGGTTGTTCCGGCCACATCGCCTTTTAGCCAGAATTCCATAATGTTCACATCGCCCACACCACCAGGGCCCACAAATCCCACATTGTCATCATCCCCAATGGTAAAGATGGTTTCAAACTGGCCACTGAGGTTCACATCTGCCCCTGATAATGTTACCCTGAACGTTTCCACGGCCTCGGGTTCGGTATCCTGGTTTACCAACACGGTAATGTTGATCGACTGGGCTCCTGCCGGAATGGTAACCGTTCCATTGGGCAGTGTGAAATCTGAAGCAGCAGCGGTGATAAGTGTTACCGCGTATTGCGCACTGATCGGCTGTTCGGCTATAGCCGACAAGCGAACTTCAATCTGCCCAAAGCCACTGGCCTCAGAGCCTCCATTTGCAGCAAGTGTAAATTCCATGGTCGGGCGCGGATCGTTATCTGTAATCGAAAAAGTGTGGACATCGAAACCGCTTCTGCGCAGGTTAGCACCCACCGGAGCTGAAAGCCGCAGTACAATGGTTTCGCTGGTTTCGCTCACGGCATCTTCGATGATGTCCAAGGTAAGATTAACCGAGGATGCTCCATTCGGGATGGTAAGCGGAGTGACAGACGCGACACTGAAATCCACCAGTGGAGTAGCGGTGCCGGATTCCCGGACAAAATTTACGGTAACAGGCAATCCGGAGGCGTTTGTGACTACCTGACCATTATCATCCGTCAATTGTACGGTTATCAATGCCACGGGTGTGCCCTCCGGCCCTTGGCTTGTAGTGGCTGCAAAACCGATATTAAACGGTTGATCGTCATCATTGATGGAAACTGTAGTAACCGCATTGGTACCAATGACGATACCGGCCGAAGGGTTACTGAGCGTGACGGTAAGGGTTTCATCGGGCTCGGCAAGCATGTCATTCACCAGCGTGATGCTAAAAGTCGTTTGCTGGTTGCCTCCTGAAATGGTAAGTCTACCGCTGGCCGGTGCTACGTAGTCGGCATTGGAGGCGGTAACATTCGCAAGCGTGTAGTCTACTGTTGCATCATTATCAAGCGGGAAGTTCAGCTCAGCGGTAATGATCACAGGGCTGGCCGGCTCAAACTGGTTAACCGTTGTGGCCGTCCACTGAATAATGGGTCTGATAACGGCTATCGTAACAAACGCCTGATCAGGCACAGGTATGCCCACGCGTTCAAATTCACCGGGCCCCACCTGGGGCAGAGCAAAAAGAGTTGCCCCGGTACGGAAATCACCATCTACATCAACCAGTACTGCGTAGCGCGTGTAGCCGGCAGGCAATGCAGGCAAAGCAGAAGCACTAACACCCACTGAAACCGTGCCCACATCACCGGTGTGGTCAAAGCGCCACTCGCGCGAAATTCTGCGGATGTTCACCCCGCTGTTGGGTGTTTCCAGGTCTGTCCAGTCCAATACATCACCTTTGTCGTGGCCAAACAATAGGTATTCTTCATCATCCAGATCACTGGCACTGCTTACTTTCAGAATTTTCGCAGACTGTGCAGCAATGTGCAGGTTGGTAGCATCCTTGCGGCCAATACCGGCCACATCGTTTCCGTAGTTACCCTCGAAAGCATACAAGTCGGTGGGATGACTGATTTTGTATTTGGCGGCCAGGTAGTTTTCTACAATCAGGCGCTGGGCTTGATTTAAACCCTGGCTATACAAGATCACTTCACTCATCTGGCCATCAAAGAATATGGTGGGCGGATTGCCCCCGCTGGAGGTACCAAGTCGTGCAATGGTAGACGGGAATGCCACCGTATTGCTGCTGGTGCTAAAAATTGTGCTTCCGTTCAACCGGCTTTCCCAGCGGCCCGGCAAACTGCGCGCGTTATAAATGCGTGGCTGGGTGAGTGAACCCACCGCGATGTTATCTTTTCTCACCGTAGAACCAAAGCCCTCGTATATCAATCCATTCGTCCATGGATAATGAGTGTCAAACGTACCGTTGCCTCCAAGGCGCCAGAGGCCCGTGGCTGCGGCTCCCACAACCGAACTGCGCCTGAGCACGGTATAGACCTCACCCTGAATCAAACTGGCCAGGTTGGGCAAAGTAAAATAGTCGCCCTGCACCGATTCAAACTCCACTGTAGGTTGTCCGTTAATGCCGTCTTGCTTAAATGAGGGAGTGTTGACGGCATTAATGATCGAATTATTTCCTGACACATCCGGCCAGTTCGCCACCGTTTGGCCGTCTGTCAACGAGAGGGCATCCGCGCGAAGCCAGAATCGGGTGTTGGTCTGATCACCAACCCCACCCGGGCCGGTAAAGCCCGCATTGTCGTCATCCCCGATTGTAAATATGGCCGTAACGATTCCGCCAACACCAACTGCAGGCACCAAATCTACGCGGAACGTTTCCGCTCCCTCAATCAGGTTATCCTGAAATATCTGCACCGGGATTTCCGCCCGCAACTGGCCGGCAGGAATGGTGACAGAACCGTCTGCCAGTGCATAGTCTGTGCCACTGGTGGCAGTCTGGGCGGTTACCGTGTAGTTCACAAAACGCGTCTGTTCAGACAATGCACTCAGCGATACTTCAACAGTGGCCAGTGCCTCGCTTTCCGATCCCACAAAAGTGGCAGAAGAAAATCCAAGAGTCGGCTCCGGGTCATCGTCTACGATGGTAGCCGTGAATGTGGAACGATCGATACGGAGGTTCGCATTGGTTGGATTAGACAACAGAATAACCAAATCTTCATCCGCTTCGTCTACGATGTCGTCATTGATTTGCAATATGATGTTACTAATGGCCGAGGAGCCGGTAGTAAATGTCACCGTGCCGGAAGCAAGCGCAAAATCCACATTTGGCGTGGCTGTAGTGCCGGCAGCAATGACCGCGTAGTTGACCGTAATGTTTGCCGGAGAAGTGGCGATGGTAGCATTCAGTTGATTGAACAGTCGTACTTGCACATTTACGTTGTAGAACCCGTTACCGGAAAGGTCATTTTCATCTACGATGGTATTGATCTGCCCGAAGCCCACGCGGGTTGTTCGGTCATTGTCGATGATCGATACCGTTGCGGTAGCCTGAGGGCCAATGTTAATGCCCGGGCCTGGCATGTTTAACAGCAGCACAATGGTCTCATCGTTTTCCTGGGTAACATCATTGACAATGGGAATGGTGATGACGCGGGAGGTGGTGCCGGCCGTAATCGTAACCGGAGAAGCAGGGGTAATGGTACCGTAGTCGCTCACTGCCGTTGCGGTGCTGGTGCCCTGCACGGTATAGGCAACAGTGGCATCCGTGCCCAACGGATAGTTGAGATTGATGGTAAGGGTTGCGGGCGAGGTCTGTTCAGGTTGGTTCAGCGTAGCTACGTTCCACTGCACCACGGGCCGGATCACCGAAATGGTTATGAATGACTGATCGGGTATGGTTACCCCGGTTGCACGCACCAATCCCCCACCGATGGAAAGAAGCGGAACAAAGGTTGCCCCCTGGCTGAAATCCCCATCGCCATCGATGAGTAACATGAGAGGCCCATAGCCTCCGCCCGGTATTGCAGGCAAACTGGCTGTGTTAACCGTAACGTTTACAGTTCCCACATCTCCTGTTTGATCGAATCGCCACTCGCGGCCAACGCGCTGAATATCTGCGCCTGCATTTGGCGTTTCCTGCGCTACCCATGAGCTGATCTGTGCATTATCGTGTCCAAATAGTGCAAATTCGCCATTCGCCAGGTCAGAGGGATTTCCAATCCGCAACACCCCGGTTGCTCCGCCTCCCTGCGCCTCGAGATGTTGATTGCTGGCATCCACCCGCCCGATACCGGCTACATCATTTCCGTGGCTTTGCTCGAACAGGTAAAGGTCCGTCACGTGGTCGATGTTGTACTTGGCCGAGAGGTAGTTCTCTACAATCAATCGTTGGGCGGTATTCAATGCCTGCGAATAGAAGACGACCTCACTCATCAACCCCTCAAAGAAAAAGACTGCCGCAGCTGCACCTATGCGCGGGGTGGTGGGGAAGCTGACGGTATTGTTGCCGGTTGTAAAGAGCGTTGCTCCATCCAACTTGTTTTCCCATCGCGAAGGGAAACTGCGAACGGAATAAATACGGGGTTGAGTGAGCGAGCCGGGAAGGATGTTGTCCTTGCGGACATTGGTGCCGAATTCGTCATAAATGCGGCCGTCCGTCCAGGGATAATGGGAATTGGCATTGTTGCCAAATAGCCACAACCCCGTAGAAGCCGTGCCCGTGGGCGAACTTCCTCGCAGCACCACAAAAATCTCGCCTTGCGTAACAGTAGCCAGCGTAGGCAGATTGAAAAAGTCATTTTGAGCCGATTCAAATTTGATGGCAGGGCGGCCGTTGATGCCGGCCTCCAGGAAACTCGGTGTATTCACTGCAGTTACTGCGGTGGCATTGCCTGATTGATCCGTCCAGGTGGTTACGGTTTGATCGTTGGTCAACGCCAGCGCATCGGCACGTAGCCAGAAGCGGTTGATGGTGGCATCGCCCACCCCGGCCGGACCGGTGAAGCCGAGGTTGTCATCTTCCAAAACGCGGAATGTGGTGGTAACTGATGCGCTCAGCGTGCCAGGACTTTGCGAGGTGAGGGTAAGCGTGAACGTCTCACCGCCAGCCTCCAACAGGTTATCTTGTGTGATCAGCACCGGAAGATCAAAACCCGATGCGCCAACCGGAATAACAACCGAACCACTGGCCAGCGTATAATCAATACCATTGGGAGATGCCGTGCCCGGTGTTACCGTGTAATTCACCGTTACCGGGATTTCGGTGGTGGTGGTGAGACGGATGGGAATGATCCCCTGCCCCACGGCCTCTGAACCAAAGGTTGAGGCGGTAACCGATGCGGGTGAAGGATTGTCGTTATCCTGGATGGTGAGCGTATAGGTGATAAAGGAGGGACGCAGGTTGGCGTTGATCGGATTGGAGAGCACCACTTGAACAGTCTGGTCGGGTTCATCAAAAGTATCGTTGGTTACGGTGATGCTGAACTGTGCAGTGCCTGCCCCCGGAGCAAATGAAGCGACTCCGGCCGCGAGCACGGCATCTACACCAGCTGTGCCGGTACCGCTGACGAGCTGGTAATTCACCGCGATGGTAGTGCCCAAGGAGTTCACTACCGGATTACCTGCATTATCAGTAAGCTGTACCGTCACCACTACAGGCGCAACACCCTCTACCACAGTTTGTGCCACGGTTTGAAAACCCACTTTAAATTCGCGGTCATCATCATTGATTCGGATGGTTGCCGTAGAATTCGCTCCCAGGCCCACAATACCCGATGGCCCGGACAACCTAACCGTAAAGGTCTCGTCAATTTCAAGTTCGGTGTCGTTGATGATAGCGATATTGAGTGGTACAGAAAGCGAACCGGCCGGGATGGTCAACACGCCCGTTGCCGCAACGGTGTAGTCAGCCGTGTTGGCTGTTCCGGTTGTGACAACGTAGGAAACGGTCAAATCCTGAGGTTGCGCATAATTGAGTTGTGCCTGCAGCACCAAGGGCGAGTTAGCCTCCGGTTGATTGTACGTGGCAAACTGCCACTGCACCTGCGGAGGCTGGGGGTTATCATTGTCTTGGATTGTGACTAAATGCTGCACTAAGGTGCTACCCGATAAAGTAGCACCGCCCGAGGCCCC
>CANGUI010000064.1 GCA_947457025.1 Flammeovirgaceae bacterium
TCATGAAATCATCAGCACCTCTTACAAAGAACTCCCCCGCGATGTAAAGGTTGGCGATATGATTTTGATTGATGATGGGAAGATAGAATTGCGCGTGGAAGAAGTGCGGGACGTGGATGTGGTGGCGAAGGTCGTTTACGGGGGTCCGTTGAAATCCCGCAAAGGTATTAACCTGCCCTTCACCAAAGTGTCTACTCCTTCGCTGACTGAGAAAGATCTGGAGGACCTCGTGTTCGGGCTCAAGCAGGGGGTAGACTGGATTGCGCTATCCTTTGTCCGAAAAGCTACTGACATCGAGATTTTGCGCGATCACATCACGCGCGCAAAATCGAATTCCCGCATTGTGGCGAAAATTGAAAAACCGGAGGCACTTGAAAATATTGATGGCATCCTACAGGCTACGGATGCCGTGATGGTGGCGCGCGGTGATCTGGGTGTCGAGATCTTATTGGAAGAGGTGCCTATGATGCAGAAAATGATCGTAGAAAAGTGCAACAAGCTTGCCAAGCCGGTGATCGTGGCCACCCAGATGATGGAGAGTATGATCGAGAACCCCCGGCCAACCCGTGCCGAAACGAACGACGTGGCCAATGCCGTTATGGATGGTGCAGATGCGCTGATGCTTTCAGCAGAAACGGCAGCCGGCAAGTATCCGATTGAAGTAATCCGCAGCATGGTGAAAACAATCTCATCGGTGGAGAAACAGGCGCAACTGTACTTCAAGTTTCGCGAAATACGGGCCGACAACCCGAACTACATGACCGACAGCATCATCCTGCACGCCTGCCGGCTGGCCAAAGAAGTGAATGCGAAAGCGATTGTGGGCATGACCCAGTTAGGCTACAGCGCCTACAAGTCGGCTTCGCATCGCCCGAATGCCAACATCTTCGCTTTCACCAATAACAAAGATATAATCAACTCGATGAATCTGGTTTGGGGCACACAGGCATATCACTACGAGCGTGCGGTTTCAACAGACGAAACAATTGCCGATGTAGAAGAAATTCTCAAGCGCGATGGTCACGTCAAGTCGGGCGATGTATTTATCACGCTGGCCAGCATGCCTATTTTGGAAAAGGGCCGTGTAAATACGGTGAAGATTAATATCGTTAAATAGTTGAAGCAGCCGGCGGTACCAGTAGGATCTCGTCCCGCTCAATGACAACGGCTCCGGGCGGGTCGCCTTTCCGTTTGCGCACATATTTGCATAATGTAAATGCTACCGGTACGAGGCCTTCTGTTTTTCGTTTCGAGTAGTAGGCTGCCAGTGACGCTGCCCGCTCCAGCACTGGCTTGGGAAATTCCTTTCCAGGTTGGTGTTTGATGATGACGTGCGAACCAGCCGCATCCTTGGCGTGCAGCCACATGTCATGTTTATGAGCATACGAGCGGAGCAGTTCATCATTGCCTGCGGCATTTTTTCCCACCAGCACGTTGAAACCTGCTACCTGATGGAGATGAAACGGTAATTTTTTGGTGTTTTCAGATCTGCGCTTGGTCGCTTCCAAACCAGACAATTCTCCGCTGCGTGTTGCGCTCCGGATAAAGTTTGCTTTTTTTCGTGCTGTATCCAGGGCTGTTTTTTTTTCTGCTATTATTGATTGGAGTTGACGGATTTCGATCGACTGGTTTTTTTGCTTTCGGTAATAAACTTCCGCATTTTTTTGAGCATTAAGTTCCTTTCGCAGAGGAATCTGAACGGGGCCGTTGCTGTCATAAAAATTTTCGGCCTCCATTATCTCCGCTCCGGCAGGTATGCGGTGTAAGTTCGCCATCAGGATATCTGCCCACTGCTGGTAATGGTGATCTTGCATGAGCAGCGCCAGGCGGTTTTCTGCCCCTGCAAGTTGGGATTCCAATTTTGTTATGTCAGCATGCAGAGTGGCCAACAAGGCTGATTTTTGTTTGGTAAATGTTACTTCCGATAAATACCGGGCACAAAATTCATTCAATGCTTCAATAGGTTGCGCATAGGTCCGTAACACGTTTCCAATAGGAAGTAAGGAAAATGTAGGATGTGTTTGCCACTCTACCAAATAAAACCGCGGCTCCCGTAATCGGGACAAGCAATCCTGAAACAACTGCCACTTCGTTTGTGCGTCCGACTGCGAAAATCCATGCTGTTCGAGGTAACTCCATACCAGTTTCCCGAACACAGGATAATGTTTGGGTAATTCATGAAGGTGGGCAAAAAATGAGGCCTCCGACCAGTCGATGGAACGGGCAAGCCCCTCCGGTGTAACGGAGCCATCGGTAACCAGATTTTGTTTGAATAAATCCATGACCTGGCCGCGCCAAAGCAGAAGAATGTTTGATCGGTTACCGTGGAGTTTGAAGAGTAGTGTATAACTGTTTGAGAGATCAATCGTAAAACTGCGCTCGTGCGGTACCACACGGACAGCCAGCACTTCACTCATCACAGCATCGCGGAAAAGATCAATGCTGTTTTTTCGGGCCCGATGAAAATTCGTCGGGAATGTCAGGCAGGTGAAGGCGGGTTCGAGTAATGCCCGGATGAAAAACGAAAACGTGCTGTCGCCAAATTGCATGATCAGTTCATCCCGGTTTTGACTGAAGCATGACACCAGCCTGCGGCCGCGTAGATTTTGTTCGAGGAGGGGGCAAAGCACCCGCAGCAGAAAGTAATTGTATTGCACGGTCAGGCAATTACCGTCAACCCATCATGGGCCAGGTACATGGATGCGGGCAGTTGATGCGCAATGTCATGATGGCGGCCCAATTTATGGCTGATGTGGATAAAGTACGTTTTTTCGGCCCCCACCTCGCGAGCCACAGCTATTGCTTCATCAAGGTTGAAGTGCGAGGCATGGGTTTCTTTTTGCAGCGCATTTAATACCAGTGTACGTGTGCCCCTCAAACGGCGGTATGTTTCTTCCGGAATGAAATTGGCATCCGTGATGTAGCTGAAATCGCCCACACGAAAACCCAACACCGGCATGTGCAAGTGCTTAACAGGCAAGGGCACCAATTCGAGGCCTTCAATAAAGAACGGTGTATCGGTAATTTCCACCAATTGAAGCTGAGGTATACCTGGATACCGGACCGACTCGAATGCATAATAAAATTCTTGCCGGAGTTGCGCGTGCACTTCCCGGGTGCCATATACAGGCATGTCTTTCTGGTGTAGAAAATTAAATGCGCGCACATCATCCAGTCCGGCAGTATGATCTTTGTGGGCGTGTGTGAAAATCACCGCATCAAGCTTGTTCACACGTTCACGTAACATTTGTTGTCGAAAATCAGGTCCCGTATCGATTACCAGGTTGATGGCATCTTCGGAAATCAGAATCGAGGTGCGTAACCGTTTGTCGCGGTAGTCGAGCGAGACACAGACGGGGCACGTACACGCAATAACAGGTACACCTTGTGACGTGCCCGTACCAAGAAATGTAACTTTCAAGATGTTAGTGCTGAGTTAGTATTGATGCGAACAACGCAGACGATCCGGGGTACCAGGTGTGCAAACCACCACCGATGGCGCCTACCTGCGTGCCCGATACGTTCGTGATGGTCACCCAAAGGCAAGATAATGCCGGCGTAATACCTGGCCAGCCGAATGTGCAGGGTCGCAAATTCAACTCACCTCGCTTCGATTGGTGCAAGTTCTTCATACAGCTTTTTGCTTTTCTCGCTGAAATTGGCGGTGTCGAGCGTAACTCCTTTCATGATTTCCAGCAAGGCATTGATTTTTCCTTCGATGGGAAAAAACTTATTGACGATGATGATTTTCTGATCGCGCAAGACGCAGTATCCGGCTTTAAAATTTCCTTTTTCATACCGTAACATGTAATCCGACTCGGAAATCAAATCTTCCAGTTTCGTGAGGAATTGGTGGGTGTACTTGATCATGACCAGGTTGGAATTTCCGGCAAGATGCATCTTAATTTATCAATTTTCAATGTGATTTTCAGTGTTCCCCCTGCAGCGCTTAAATCCGGTTCATTCCTTATTTTTGAAGGTGCCAGCCAAAAATCTGATCGTTATTGTTGGGCCCACGGCGGTGGGGAAAACCGCATTGTCGGTTGCCTTGGCTACGCACCTTCACGGGCAAATTGTTTCTGCCGACTCCAGACAAATGTACCGGGAAATGGTCATTGGGACAGCTAAACCCTCACCGATTGAGCAGGGAGGAATTCCACACCACTTTATCGACAGCCATTCGATTCATCAACCGCTTGATGCGGCCGGTTTTGGGGCCGTTGCACGTGAGGTACTGGCCACTCTTTTTCAGCAACATAATACGGTAATTGTGTGCGGTGGTTCCGGTCTTTACCTGCAGGCATTACTTGAGGGATTTGATGACATGCCACCCGTGCCGCCGGATGTGCGCGAAGCCATCGTTGCCGGTTATCATCAGCAAGGGCTATCCTGGCTGCAAGAGCAAGTGCAACAACTGGATCCTGCCCATTTCGAAAAAATGGATCAGCAAAATCCCCAGCGTCTCATGCGCGCCCTTGAGTTACTGCGTGTGGCGGGTCAGCCGCTAGACCGGCTTAGAAAAGGGCGCGTGTCGTTGTTACCCTATCACATCATCCGGCTTGGGTTAGAAGTACCACGCCCGGAATTATATGCCCGCATCAATGCCCGCGTAGACGAGATGATTGCCCGCGGGCTGTGGGCGGAAGCGGAATCATTGTTTGTGTATCGCAACCAAATCCCACTGCAAACGGTTGGCTATCAGGAAATTTTTGATGCCATGCAAGGTATATACGATCAGGGAGCAGCCATTGACCTGATCAAGCGAAATACCCGGAAGTACGCCAAGCGCCAACTAACCTGGTTCAAGCGGGACGAAACTATCCGATGGTTTCATCCGGACAACCGGGCCACGATTTTTCGTTGGATTGATTCGCAGCTGCGGCAGAATGACTAACCTTGCACCATCTACTATCGTGAAAAGGCGCCTGCTGATCGTGACGTATTACTGGCCACCAAGCGGCGGGAGTGGTGTGCAGCGTTGGCTGAAATTTTGTAAATATCTCGCTCCCCTGGGGTGGGAGATCACGGTTCTCACACCTGAAAATCCTTCGTTTGCTTTGCGCGATGAATCGCTCGTGGCTGATGTACCGGACTCGATTGAAGTGCTAAAACTTCCCATCTGGGAGCCCTATCAAGTATATCTTAAGATCGGATCTTTTTTTGGGATCCGGGCCAGCCAGCCTACCGACTTTATTAAAACAGGTCGCAAATCACTTTTTGCGAGCGTCAGTGGTTGGGTTCGCGGCAACCTGTTTATCCCTGATGCCCGCATCTGCTGGGTTCGTCCGGCCGTTCAGTTTATTCAAGGCTGGCTGCCGTCGGGAGATCCTCCGATCGTTATCACCACCGGTCCGCCCCACAGCATGCACCTCATTGGCCTGCATCTCAAGAAACTGAATCCGGCCATCAAATGGTTGGCCGACTTCCGTGACCCCTGGTCCGAGTGGGATGTACTCGATACGCTGTCACTCACGGCGTGGGCCCGTGCCCGGCACCGAAACCTCGAGCGGCAGGTCTTGACGCAGGCAGACCGTGTGATCACGATAGCTCCGTTTCACCGCGATCGACTCGAAGCGTTGGGCAACCGAAGTGTTGACGTGATGACTAATGGATTCGATCCGGATGACTTTCGCGCAATCACGCGGAAGCGTACAACACGTTTTACCGTCCGACACGTCGGCATGGTTGATGAACTGCGCGATCCCCGTCCTTTCATGATCATCCTAAAACAGCTCATGGCGGAACTGCCCGACTTTGCGCGTGACGTGTTTGTGGAATTCATCGGCAACGTGAACACGGCCTTCCGGCAGGAGGTAGAAGAAGATACAGCCCTGGCTTCGGTAACCCGGTTCACCCGCTCGCTACCGCATCAGCAACTGGTACAGACCTACGGAGAAACAGACGTGCAATTACTGGTGTTGGCCCACACGGCGCTGGCACCCGGAAATCTGCCGGGCAAGTTTTTTGAATACCTCGCATCCGGTAATCCGATCCTCGCCATCGGACCTGCCAGCGGAGACGCACAGGCGGTCTTGGCAGAAACAAACGCAGGTCAGATTTTTGAACGATCGGATCTTATTGGAATCAAAAGTGCACTGATGGGTTATTATCGGTTGTGGAAGGCTGGTCATTCCGCTCCTGCGGGGCGAGTGAGTCAATATGCCCGCCCTGTGCTGGCAGCCAGGCTGCACCAACTACTGCTGTCGATGTTTTCGTAAACCAAAAATTGCGAGTCCGTTTGTAACGAGCGCGTTCGCCTCGGGCGACACGTTTGAAAAAAAAATGAAGCCACCGAAAAAAACCGTAAGGATGGCTGACCGGTAGATGATGTCGACCAGGATCCAGGGGAGGGGGGGGAGCAGCAGGTTGAGCACGACCGTTAAGGTGGCGATCAGGGTAACTTTGACCGTTGCCGCAGTGAAGGGTTGCATCCGTAGTTTACCCTGAATGAAGACGAATTTTACAAAATTGAAAACCGCCAGCGTGAGGGCTGCACTCAGTGCTGCTCCTTCAATTCCGTAAACTGGAATGAAAAGGTTGTTGAGCACAATCACAAGTACGGCGAGCAGAACCATAAGGACGATATTGAACGCGTAATACCGCGACAGCACAATGATTTCGCTGCTTGGTCCAAAGAACATATCCACCAACTTGCCCACACCAACCAGCAGCACCACATATTTCCCGGCAGCGTATTCTGCACCTTTGGGCATCAGCGAGAATATCGCATCGAGGTTCGCCCAAACACCGATCAGCAGCAGTGCTCCGATGATGAGCTGGTTTAAAGCTGTTTTTTGATAAATGGTCAGGATATCGTTCAGGTCTTTTTTCTCGAATGCGCGCGCGATGAGCGGCATGGCGATTTGGCCCAGTGCGCGTTTTGGAATTTCAATCACAGTGGCCATGTAGAAGGCCGTGGTGTAAATGCCGTTTGCGGCGAGTCCCAATAAGCCGGCTACCATCATGCTATCAATCTTACCCACGATGATGGCACCGGCTGTGCCGGCAAAGGTGAAGATGCTGTACCGGACGATGGTTTGGATGCCCGCGGTGCCAATACCGCGCAGGGGCCAGGTAAAGTACAGATTTTTTGAGCGCCACAAGGCCAGCAGCAGGATCAGTACCGCAGCTCCATTTGCCAGAACCGTACTCGCAATGAATTGCGGGAAGGAGAGCCATCCCCGGAAGTAACACCACACGAGTATACCAAACAGCAATCGAACAACAACGTCGCGCAGCAGATTGGGTAAAATGGTTTTTAGCAGTGACCGCGAGTACGCCTCGAAAACATTTTGCAGTAACAAAATCAGCGTAAGCCAGAAAATCCAGGAGCCATACTGGCTGATGGCACTCGCCCGCTCGCTGAAGTAGTTCAGAAAAGTCGATTCGAAAAATAAACAGATGATGGTGAAAACAGTAAACCCGGCTCCGGCAAGTAGCAGCATGAGCGACAGGAAACTGCGGGCGGCCGCATCCTGTTCGCGATACTGTGGATAAAACCGGATAAGACTTTGTGCTACCCCCATCTGTGCAAAAGGGGCAAATAAAATGGCAGCGTCTTGGATGGTGCGTAGTAAGCCTACCTGTTCCATTTCCAGAAAACGGGGGTAGAGGTAAAGCAAATTGACATACCCGATCAGCACCCCAAGGTAGGAGATGATGGAGGAGGCTATGCTCTGCCGTACAACTACGCCCATGCTGTGGATGTTTTCGTTTTAATCTGTCAGGGATAGGCGCCGGAGAGCATCGTGCACGATCTGTTCATTTTGCTCCGCACACAAAATGCGTGCTGCCTGATGAGCCTGCAGTTTGAAGGTAGAGAGTTGTTCGGCCGTTAGCGAGTTCAAACGGATGGCCATTTCTTTTGGGTCAAAAGATGTTGTCACAATCCCGAGCTGGAAGCGTTTCACCACCAAAGCCATTTCCGGCGTGGGGCCAATTGCAATGCCGAGGCGTGCCTGGATGAAGTCAAAGAGTTTATTCGGCAAGGTGTTGGCGTAGTTGAAGTTAACCGGTGGTAAAACAAAGATACCGATATCGTAATGCCGGATGAAATCGACAATCTGATCGCTGGCAACCGGTGGCTGAAACGTGATACGAGGATTGCCGTTGGCCAGTTCTTTCAGACGTTGGATGTATCCTCCTGTTTTTGTGTTTGCCAAGGCCGGCGTAATAAGCATTAGATCGAGCGTGAACCGCTCGTCTGTGTGGGCCATCATCTCAATCAGTAATTCGAGCTTTCGCGAGGGATTTGCTCCGCCATGATGGACGATGCGGATGCGATCCGGGTTCACTGGTGCAGGTGTGAGATCATGGTACCGGGTGGCGTTGGTGAGCACCACCGGGTGAACGCTAAACTCCCCTTCATACGCGTGGCGCAGCCCCTCGGATACGGTTGTCATCCAATCGCCTTTCGGTAAATAATGGCGGCAGAGGAAACGGTTGAAACGCTGAAA
>CANGUI010000065.1 GCA_947457025.1 Flammeovirgaceae bacterium
GATGGGTTCATTTCCATTGCCGGGATCGGGCGCCCGCTGGATGCTGTCTTAAAAGAACAACTGACCAGCAACCCATATAACAGTACAGGTATTATTGATCAGTCTTTTATGATTATTGATTCATTGAAAGCGGGACATCGCGTAAAGCGCATCAGCCCTATTCTCTCAGCTTTATTCCGGCCTTCTGTTCAGCCATTTTTGATTTCGGTCTTTCAATACAATCCGGCCGTGGAAATAGGTAAACTGAAAATTCCGGTGCAAATCGTGCAAGGTACCACCGACATTCAAGTCGCGGTTCGCGATGCTGAGTTGCTGCGGGCGGCGCAGCCTACAGCAACTTTTTCGATTATCCCGGAAATGAACCACGTATTGCGCGAGGCTCCGGCTGATCGGATGTTGAATTTGAGCACCTATTCAAGAGGCGATCTCCCCCTCGCACCCGGTTTAGTGCCCGCGCTGGTGTCCTTCATTCAATCCTTCGCAACATGAATCCGCTGGTACATCCGGTTACGGTGCTACGCGCAAGTTCCGATGGGAAATCAGCCCATCGTCCTGACCTGGTAGCCGTAGAAGAACCGCTCGAAATCAGGCTTGTTTTCGGACCGGTGTCCGACAGGCAGCAGCAGGCGCTTGCGGTGACCATGCGTACGCCGGGTCATGATGTGGAGTTGGGACTCGGATTTTTATTTTCAGAAACCATCATCCGGTCAGCAGACGATGTGCTGGCGGTCCGGCATTTCCGCGATGCCGACGGGCAGCCTGCTGAAAATATCCTGCGCATTGAACTTAAACCAGAGGTGCAGTTCGATTCCGCCCGCCTCCAGCGAAACTTCTACATGACCTCCAGTTGTGGTGTGTGTGGTAAAGCTGCCCTGCACGCGGTGGCCATTGAAGCGCAACCATGTCGGTCGGAGGTGAGCATCACAAAAGAGCATCTGTTATTGTTACCGGATCAATTGCGTGTAGCCCAAGCTGTCTTTCAACATACCGGGGGGTTGCATGCCATTGGCTTGTTTGCGCCCGGGGGCACGTTACACCTGGCGCGGGAAGATGTAGGACGTCATAATGCGATGGATAAAATGGTGGGTGCTGCCCTGCATCAGCACGTGCCTCTCTCGGAGGCGGTCTGCTTGCTCAGTGGTCGGGCCAGCTTTGAACTGCTTCAAAAGGCGGCTGTGGCTGGCATTCCAATCGTGGCAGCCATTGGCGCTCCTTCCAGTCTGGCCGTTGAAATCGCGGAAGCAATGGGTATCACCCTCGTTGGCTTCCTGCGCGCCCAAAGTTTTAATGTGTACACCCATCCCCACCGGATTAGCTAAATTCAACCCGGTATGAGCGAAGAGAGACTGCGGATAGAAAAACCAAAAACCGAAGCCGGTGGTCTCCCTTCGGTGTTTACCGCCCTTCAGCACATCCAACAAGAGGCCGGGTGGATCACCGGCACGAGGTCGCTGTTGCAGGTAAACCAGTTTGATGGTTTTGATTGCCCGGGTTGCGCATGGCCCGACCCAGATCAGAAGCGATCTGCGTTTGAATTCTGTGAAAACGGGGCCAAGGCTGTGGCAGAAGAAGCTACCGATGCGCTCTGTGATGAAGTGTTCTTTCGTGCCCACGCCATTTCTGAGATGGCGAAGTGGAGCGACTACGAAATCGGCAAAAGCGGGCGCATTGCCCGGCCGATGTTTCGGGCTGCAGACAGCGATCATTACGTACCTGTTTCGTGGGCGGACGCCCTGGCTCACATCGGCTCAAAAATCCGTTCACTGCCATCGCCGCACGAAGCGGTTTTTTATACCTCCGGCCGCACAAGTAACGAAGCCGCTTTCCTCTATCAGTTATTCGTGCGCCGCCTGGGCACCAACAACCTACCCGATTGTTCGAATATGTGTCATGAATCAAGCGGCGTAGCGCTGACCGAGACCCTCGGAATCGGGAAAGGGACCGTTACACTCGATGACTTCGGCAAGGCCGAGCTGATCGTGATCATGGGGCAAAATCCGGGTACCAACCATCCGCGTATGCTCACGGCGTTACAGGATGCCAAAAAACAGGGGGCCCGAGTCATCAGCATCAATCCGTTACCCGAAGCCGGTCTGATCAGTTTCCGTCATCCGCAACACCTGGTTGACCTGCTTGGCAAACCAACTGCCATTGCCGACTTGTGGCTGCCGGTGCGCATCAACGAAGACGTGGCGTTGTTAAAGGCGCTGCTGAAAATGTTGCTCGCCCGCGAGGAGCAAACTCCTGGGGCTGTACTGGATCATGATTTCATTGCGACCAAAACAGATGGATTTCAATCGCTGGTGGCAGATTTGAAAACCTATGCGCTGCCCGATCTGATTGCAAAGAGCGGTGTGCCCACAGCAAAAGTGGAGATTGCGGCACAGTGGCTTGCAGAAACTAAACGAATCATCGTGTGTTGGGCGATGGGCCTCACCCAACATCTCAACGCGGTTGATAACATCCGCGAAATCATTAACCTGCTGTTGCTGAAAGGCAGCATTGGAAAGCCCGGCGCGGGCACCTGCCCGGTTCGGGGGCATAGCAATGTGCAGGGTGATCGCACCATGGGCATATACGAAAAGCCCAAAGCTGATTTTCTGGACTCGCTGCAAAAAAACTTTCAGTTTGAACCGCCCCGCGCGGCGGGCTATGATACGGTTGAATCCATCGCCGCCATGGCTGCTGGCCGTGTCAAGGTGTTTGTTGCCATGGGTGGAAACTTCTTGTCGGCTGCGCCCGATACCGACTTCACAGGCAGGGCACTGGCGAACTGTGAGCTCACGGTACAAATCTCCACTAAACTGAATCGCAGTCATCTCATCACCGGAAGGGAGGCCTTTATACTGCCCTGCCTCGGGCGAACGGAAAAAGATGAGCAGGCAGGTGGAGCGCAGTTCGTCACGGTAGAAAATTCGGCCGGGGTGGTGCACCGCTCGCAGGGTCACAAAAGGGTCGCCTCGGCACATCTTTGGAGCGAACCAAAAATTGTGGCGGGCCTGGCCAAGGCCACGTTCCGGGGAACGGATGGCATGGACTGGGATTTCCTCATCAGCGATTACGATCACATCCGCAGCGCCATTGAAAAAACCATTCCCGGGTTCGAAAACTACAACGTCCGGGTACGGCAGCCCGGCGGATTCTACCTCCCCAATGCGGCCCGCGAAGGTGTGTTCCATACGGGTACCCGCACGGCGAGGTTCACGGTGAACGCCCTCGCGCAGCACATGTTGTTGGACGATGAACTCCTGCTGATGACGATCCGCAGCCACGATCAATTCAACACCACCATCTACGGATTGGATGATCGCTACCGCGGAATCCGCGGTGGGCGCAGAGTGGTATTCATGAATGAAAAGGATGTGGTGCGCTTTGGCTTTCGCGAGGGCGAGCGGGTTAACCTCCAGAGTAACTACGATGGCGTTACGCGCATCGCCGAGGATTTTGTGGTCGTGCCCTATCCTATTCCGCCGCAGAACCTGGCCACCTATTTTCCGGAAGCCAATGCGTTGGTACCGCACAATCACTTCGCCCGCGAAAGCCAGACGCCTATCAGCAAATCAGTCGTGGTGAGGGTCGTGCGTGCCGTAAGCCGGTAACCGGCTACGCTTTTGCTGGTTGCACCTGATAGACTTTTCTTTCCCATGCTTCCAGGCGGTGGTTCATGAACCGGAACCAGACCGGAGGGATCAGAGCGAGGATGATCATGGTTGGATATCCAAAGGGCAACTGCGGACTTTCCTCATGATGGTCGAGCACCTGGTAGCGTTTAATTGCATACGCATGGTGATCAGAGTGCCGCTGCAACTGAAACAAAAAAAAGTTGCTGAGCAGGTGGCTGGCGTTCCACGAGTGCAGGGGATTAACCCGCTCATATCGGCCGTCGGGCAACTGTTTACGTACGATGCCGTAGTGTTCCACATAGTTCACCAACTCCAGCAGAGTGAAGGCAAAAATACTTTGTGCAAAAAAGAAGACCGGAATGGACCAGTTGATTTCACGGGGTGGGCTGAAGACCCACGTCAGCAGCGCGCAAAAAATCATGGGCAGGAGGGCGAACCAAAACATCTGGTTGTGGTGGCTCCAGACAGGTTGCTCCGCGCGTTTCAATCGTGCTTTTTCATGTTGCCAGGCATGGGCATAGCCCACGAAAACCGATCGTACCCAAAACCTGAAAAAATTTTCGTTCCGGCGTGCCGTGGCCGGATCTTCGGGCGTGGCCACGTACACGTGGTGGCCCCGGTTGTGCTCGATGAAAAAGTGCATGTAGCAAACCGTCATCAGCAGCACCTTGCTGTAAAATTGTTCGAGGGCTGATTTTTTATGACCCAGTTCGTGGGCAACCGTGATCCCGATGCCACCCGTAACCAGTGCAAAACTGATGACAAAGCCGATCCATTCCCAGCCCGTGCGCAAGGAATTTTGGCTGATGGCATAGGCGCCCCAAAAAAGAAAGCCCAGCTGAAAATATACCCAGAGGTACGTGATAAACCGATAAAAGAATTCCTCGGCTACAAGGGCCACCTGCGAGGGTGGCACATTTGATTTATCGAGGCCCGCCAGATAGTCGAAGACCGGCAAGACCACGAAGGTAAAAAAGATCGGCAGGAAGACCCAGCCACCGCCTGCCTCAAACCCCACGATGGTGAGTAGGCCAATCAGAAAGGCAGAGAAGAAGCCTGCTTTTTTAATGAGATCCATGCCCCGAATATACAGGGTTTTTGCTTTAGCCGGCGTGGTTGCGTCCTATTGAGTCGGATTTACAATATTTCCTTTGGTGAAAACAGTAAAAAGGTCGGGTCAAAAAAATAAGTGAGACCATGCGCTTTCAATTCGCTACCTTTGTAACTCACTTTCAATAATCAGTTGGGCAAAAAGACCATGGTGCACGGTGCACGTTGTAGTAATATGCCGGCCTTACCAGCTGAAGTTGGACAAAACCATAACGAATGAAATCATTCCCCGCCCTGGGTCTTTCAGGGCAACTGGTGGACGTCATCCAGCAACTGGGTTTCGAAACGCCAACTCCTGTACAGGAAAAAGCCATTCCACTTCTTTTGCAGGGTAATGCCGATGTTGTAGCTCTTGCCCAAACCGGTACCGGTAAAACGGCTGCTTTTGGGCTGCCCTTGGTTGAGTTGATCGACCCCAACCTGCGTCAGCCACAGGCGCTCATCCTGGCACCCACGCGTGAGCTATGCCTGCAGATTACCAACGATCTCGAAAAATTTTCGAAATCCTATAAAGACCTGCGCTCAGTGGCGGTGTATGGTGGCGCCAGCATGGGCGACCAGATCCGGAAAATTAAACACGGCGTTAATCTCGTTATCGCCACGCCGGGTCGTTTAATTGATCTGCTTTCGCGCAAAGCGCTCCAGCTACAAACCATCAAGTATGTGGTGCTGGATGAAGCGGATGAGATGCTAAACATGGGCTTCAAGGAAGACATTGACGAAATCCTCGCGACAACTCCCGATACCAAAATCACCTGGTTGTTCTCCGCCACCATGCCGCGCGAGGTGCGCCAGATCGCCCAGGCCTACATGCGCAACCCCGAGGAGATCACTACCGGCACGCGCAACCAGGCCAACGAAAACATCGACCACCAGTACGTGGTGGTAAACGAACGCGACAAATACCTTGCATTGAAGCGTTTTCTTGATTACACCACCGAAATGTATGGTGTTGTGTTTTGTCGGACGAAGGTAGATACCCAGCAAATTGCCGAACACCTGATGAAAGACGGCTACAATGCAGATGCCCTTCACGGGGATTTGTCGCAGCAACAACGCGACAAGGTGATGCGCAGTTTCCGCAATAAAGCCATTCAGGTTTTGGTGGCTACGGATGTGGCCGCCCGCGGTATTGACGTAGATAATCTCACCCACGTGGTTCATATGAATCTGCCCGATGAGATTGAATACTATACACACCGGGCGGGTCGTACAGCCCGGGCCGGACGCAAAGGGATTTCCCTGGCAATTGTCGGCAAACGCGACCGTGGACGCATCCAGCAAATTGAAAAGATGCTGAATAAGCGGTTCACAAAAGTGCCGGTACCGACCGGAGACGAGATCTGCACCAAAAAACTCATCGACATGATGCACCAGGTGAAATCCGTAGAGGTGAACGATGAAGAAATTGATTCCTTCCTGCCCGAGGTGTACCACGAACTGATGAACTTGTCGAAAGAAGAAATCATTAAACGGTTTGCCTCGATCGAGTTTAACCAGATTTATAAATACTACCGCGATGCGCCCGATCTGAATTCTGCCGAAGGACCTCGTGTGGAGGCCGGTGAGTCGGAGGGATATCCCACCGGCGAGCGCATTTTCATCAATGTTGGTAAGATGGACGGCCTCGACAAAGGCAGCCTGCTGGGTCTGATCTGCGATTTTGGTGATGTCAAAAGCAAACAAATCGGAAAGATCGACATCAAGGGAGCATATTCCTTTTTTGAGGTTGAGCCGGAGCTCACGGAGAAGATTTTCAAAGGCTTCAGCGGCATTCAGGTGCGGGGCAGGCCGGTGCGCCTCGAGCTAACAGGTGTCAAAAAAGAAGTCGATCGAGACCGCAAAAGGCCGCAGGCGTCCAAAAAGCGCGACCGGTTCTGGGGGAACAAAAAGAAATCGTATTAAAAGCGAACATCCGGCGAGGTAAGGGTTTTGTAGCACCTTCGCTACCGGTATTAAGCCTATTCGCTTTTGCACACGCCGAAGTCGGAGCGCAGGCGTCCATTTGCGGGTGCGGTTACGCCTCGCCCAATATTACCACCGGCGAGAATGATGTCGCGGCCTGGGCCCGTTTCAGCCAGATGTATCTTGACGTTGGCCACAAGTTCTTTCATGCCTGTGTAGGTGATGGGTGTCTCATCTGCCAGCCGGGTAAGGTGTGTTTCGGAGAGGCCGGTTTTGGCCGCCAAAGGCGCGAGCTGGGCAGCCACTGCCGCTCCCGTTTCGCTGATGTATCCCAAATGGAGGTGAACCGGGTGGGTCGCAGCACCATCCGTGCCGCTCAGGTTCACCACTACTGAGGTCGACTCATCTGTGCGTTCTTTCAAGGTAACCGTGCCGCTAAGGTTGTAAAGACTACCCGTCTGCAGGCTGTAGGTTACTTCATTTCCGGTATAAACGCTTGCGTACTTGTCCTCGCAGGCAATCAGCACCCCAAGGAATACCACCGTTACCGACAGAGTCTTCATATCACGTGATTTTTATCCAAAATTAAAAAAATAACCCCTTGTTCCGTAAAATCGTTCAACCCGATAGATTTGTTGCCGGTATTGGCATGGATTCTGATTATCTCAACGTGAAAAAAGCCTGATGGTAAATCGTTTGGTGTTGATTTTGGGTGTGGTGCTGGGCGCTTGCAGCCCTTCAGCGCGCCCTTCTGCCGGCAAAGAGCCGGTAAAGCCCCCGCCCGTCTGGTTATCCGCCAAGCCAGCCAGTGATTCATATTATGTGGGTATTGGTCATAGTACAAAAACGGGAGACAATAATTATATCCAGATGGCCAAGAAAAGTGCTCTTCAAGACTTGGTCTCCGAAATCAAGGTAACAGTTTCCTCAACTTCGGTACTGACATCGATTGATGAGAACAAAGAGTTTCGCGACAAGTACGAGCAGATTATCCAAACCGAAGCGGCGGATGAAATTGAAGAGTTTGAGCAGGTAGACGTCTGGGAGGATGATCGGAATTTTTGGGTGTACTACCGGCTTTCCAAGCAGCGTTATCGCGAAATTAAGGCCGCACAAAAACGCGATGCCGTGGCCCTCGCCCTTGATTTGTTCAGCAAAGCCCGCCAGTCGGAAAAATCCGGAAAGGAAGTGCAGGCTCTCGGTTTTTATTTTCAGGGCTTCCGGGCGATTGAGAAATACCTGGCGGAACCGATCAGGCTGGTTTACGAAGGCAACGAAATCCTGCTTACCACCGAAATATTTACCAGTTTGCAGCAGCTGCTGAGTCGCATCGAAATTTCGGCCACACCAGCATCCATTGATCTGAACCGCCGGGTGGCGGCAGGTTCGCAGGCGATCACCCTAAATGCATTCCTGAAAGAGAATAAGCGAGCCATTGAAGGTTTGCCACTTCTGGCTGCGTTTGAAAAAGGCGCGGGCGATGTTTTCCCGTCCTATAAAACCGATGCCGGCGGCAAGGCAACGATGCTGCTGACGAAGATCGGATCGCGCGACCTTGAGCAAACGGTGGCCGTTCGCCTTGATCTTGCCGCCTTTGCCGGAGGCAACCCAAGTGAAATCTATGCACTTATCGTACGAAAGATGATGGTGCCCAAGGCCGTTGTTCTGTTGCGGGTAAAGCGCCCGCTGGTATATCTGGTTGCCGAAGAAAAAATGTTTGGCGTTACACGGTCCAGCCTGCAGGTTACCAACCGCATCAAAAACTACCTGACCAGCAATGGGTTCGAGTTTACGGACAA
>CANGUI010000066.1 GCA_947457025.1 Flammeovirgaceae bacterium
CCCGGCACCACCTCCACAATCAAAAAGGCACCCGCCAGCATTCTTGAGGCACTGGCCCCGTCCAAATCTTTGCCATCAACCAGAATGATGATGTCTTCTATAGGTGTAGCATAGCGTAAGGTATTCTTCTGAAACTGGCTCACCAGCCAGGTGATATCGCACGAAGCGCAATCGGCAGGTGGCAAAGCAAAATCAATCCACTGTTTTGCTGATGCATCGTAGTAGTAGTATTTTGAATTGCTAAGATCATCCGTTCCCCGCCACAGTCGCTCCCCGGTGGAAAGCTCGTACAGAGTTCCATAGTAGCAGGCACTCAGCCGTTTGATTACAAGTTCTTTCCGCCCTTCTACTAAAGTCTGACCCGCAGCCGGGCTATGCAGGCTTGTTAAACATTCTTCGTAAAGCTCGAAAACGCTTGCCTGTCCACGCTGAACAAGATATTCACACAGTATTCTCCGAACTTCATCATAGTCTGCGCTAGTGAGTACCTCCTGATATTTTTTCTTTTGCTGGTAGTCGTTAAGCGTTCTTTTTACCAAATCAGTCAAGTATGTTTTGTTCTTGTCGTTGCTCAACACACTTTGTGTAAACAATGCGAGTCGGGTGGTGTATGCTTGTAGCTGATTGCTGTAAGCCCTTATTTTCCTGAGTGCTGACGCGTCATCCGGAAGGCAGTCCGGCTTGGCCTGATACGAGTCCGGTCTTTCTAACCCAAAAGGACCCCTTCCTTTGTCAGGCAGGATGTTTTCGTTTAGGAACTCATTTATATCCTTCGTGAACGATGCGAGAATCTCGTCAAAAAGAATATTGATCTGGTTAAGGTCGCTGGATGCAATTGCGACTCCGGAAGCGGGTAAAGCCCCACCTTCCACCTTCGTAACTTTCGTCTCCCCCGTCTTCTCATCCTTCTCCACCCGATACCTATTCCCCGCCTCATCTTCCAGCACCACGGGTGGCACTCCGCCCGGGGCTGTGGCGGCGTTGGCGCTCGCCGTCGGGCGCGGCACGGTCTGCTCGCTGCCGTCTGCTTTCAGCACCACAATGTCGCCTGCGGGGTTTACGTACACGCTGTCGATCACGCCCGCCACCGTAATGGTGATCTCCACGGCGGTGGGGCGGCCGGCCTCCTCTATTTTGCGCCGCTCTTCGCCTATCTTCTCCATCTCTTCAATCAGGCTGGAGGCCCAGTTGCCGCCGCTGGCAATCGTTACCGCCTCGCCATCCAGCATGTAGTTGGTGTTCACGCTTCCGCGGAAGCGCACCCGCACGCCCACGCCGTTAAACGCCGGGATCTTCATCCAGCCCGTGCCCGTAAACTGCCCGTTGCTGCCTTCGGCTGTAGCCACCAGAATGGTAAACCGGTTGATGGTAAGGCGGTCGCCCGGCAGCAGTTTAAAGAGCCGCTCGCTCGGGTTGGCCGGCACGGTAGCGGGTGGGGGCGCGGGGGCGCCGCACTGAAAGGCGCTGCTTTCGGGGGCTGTGCGTACCACCAGCACCGGGGTATAGGCGCTCGTCTGGCTGCCCTTCTCCGCGCGCAGCTTTACCTGCACGCTGGCATCGGGCCGCAGGTCGCCCACGTTGAACCAGCGGTTGGTGGTCGTGATCTCGTACCAGCGGTCGGCATAGTCGGGTTTATAGCTGATGCGGTAGCGCTCGGGCATGTCGCCCTGCTGGGGTGGCTCCCAGCCAAGCGTCATTCCGGTGGGGGTTTGCCGGCTGGACTGCACATTCTCCGGCATGCCCAGTGCCTCGCCATATTGAAACACAAATACCTCGCTGCGCCCCAGGTTTTTAAACAGGTCGCGGCTCTCGGTGTCGCGCGCCTGCACCTGCCACGCATACAGGCGCCCGGGAATGAGCGCCGGCTCACCCGGACCATACACCAGCGCACTTTGGGTGGTGGTAATCTCATAAATGGGCGGCTGTGCCAGCATGGCCTGGTTGGCGGCGTTGATCCAAACTTCACCCCCGCCCCTCTCCAGAGATGAGGGAAAAGACGCGTCGGTTACCGGGGGCGGAAGCTCCACCAGTTTGAAGTAGTACTCCGTGGTGAAGGCCGCATTCACCGAGGCGGTGTGGCGCGGGGTCCACAGGAAGGCCATGTTGGTGGGCTCTTGCTGCGGCAGGCGTACGAGCTGGCGCGGCAGGTTGAGCAGCGGCGGATCGTTGAGCACCATCCAGGCCGTGGCCGTGGCCGCGTTGCTCACCGCCGTGCCGCGGTTGTAGTCCAGCACCTCCAGCGTAAAGCGGTAAACCCCTTCGGGCAGGCGGTTGGTGCGCTCGTAGTCGCGCTGGGCGATGCCCTGAAAAATCAGGTTTGCGGGCCGGAAGTAGTCGGCCAGCTCATCGCCATACAGCAGCTGCACCACGCCGCCGCCGGGTAGCACCACGGGCGGGCCGATAAACTCCGGGCGCGTGAACAGGCTGATGCCTGCACCATCGATGCGGATGCGAAAGCGGCACGTGTACTCCGCCACGGTGGGGTCGGTCACGCGCACCTGTAAAAACAAGCGCTGCGAGCCCGCCGCCGTCAGGTCGCTGAGGTAGGGCGAATAGGGCGGCGTAAGCACCAGCGTGCCCTGCACGGGAAAGACGCGCTGCGCAAACACGCCCGCGGCGGTGGCCACCACCAGCAGCAGCACTACCCAGCTATGCCGACACTTAAAACGCATACGCATAACCCAAGGTGCCCGTGTATTCCGTAATCATGCCCGGTTGTTGTTCGGTGCGGTTGGTGCGGTTCATCATCACAACACCAAAGTTGATGTTGTGTTTCTTTTTCCATGACCACGCACCCGACAGCCGCCCGTTGAGAATGCGCCCCATGTTTTTCTGTTCGGTCTGCGTTTGGTTGTGCGATACGGATAGCTGCGTGCGCAGTTTCTTATCGAAAAACTGTTTGCCCATCGCCAGGGTCGGGCCAAACGTGCGGGTTTGCAGCGCGGCCCCATCGCTGAGGGCCACGTTAAAGGAGGCCGACACCGTAAGCTGCCGCGGGGTGATCAACAAGTTGTAGGCCGTGTTTAGGTTATAAAAACGCAAGCCGCTGTTTTGCAGAACACCCGCCTGCCGGTCGGCTGCGTCCTGCACCATCAGGTTCATACTCACCGTTTGTCTGCGGTCTTTGTTTCGTCCGGGCATATACATGGCCGATAGCGTGCCGTTGCGCGCAATCTGGGTGAAGTTGAGCGTGTCCAGATTTTCGTAGGGCGTAAGTTGGTTGATGTCCACAAACTGCGAGCGGATGTTGGTGAAGGTCTGGAAACTGGAATACGCCACGGACAGGTTGAAGCGCGGGGAGGGCACAATTGCCACGGAGGTGGCGGCCACGAGCCGCCGCATGTTGCTGATTTTAGTGTTATCAAGGTCATCGCGCTGGGTGCCTAGGTTGCCGGATAAATTTACCTTGCCGTTAAAAAGAGTCGTGGCGCCGTTTACAGTTACGTTTTCCAGATCATTATTAAAAAAGTAAGCGCCGAGGGTGCGATACTGGGGATCCACACGCTCATAGCCCACTCCGAACGAATAGCTGGCACCCTGGTAGGTGAGGTTCGCCTTCACCGCATCGTAATATGAAGAGGACTGCCGGGGCCGGAACAGGCCGCCCACATAGGCCCAGCCGTTTTCCAAATCAGACCTTGGGGCGCGGGTGTCGCGGGTGATGGCGCTGGTGGCCCACTCGGCCCGCAGGAGTATTTTCTCAAAAATCGTTTTCCCGGCGGCGAGGCTTAGAACCAGGTTCTCTTCTGGCAGCAGGCTTTGGTCTTTGGGGATGGCTCGAATGGAGGTGGTGTCGTCCTGGGCCCGGAACACGATTGTTTCGATG
The DNA here is from genome assembly GCA_947457025.1 of Flammeovirgaceae bacterium. GTDB lineage: Bacteria > Bacteroidota > Bacteroidia > Cytophagales > Cyclobacteriaceae > ELB16-189. The sequence goes on from CANGUI010000066.1 coordinate 3,827, forward strand.
AAAGCCTTTGGATCGCCATAGCCCACTTTTAATCCATACCCGAACCGATCGAATGCCGGCCGCACATTGCTGCCCGCAGCGGTATCGGGTTCTACCGCTTTTAGCAACCGGCCGTACATCATACTAATGCGCCACTTCGGGCTGGGCGTGAGGTCGGCACCTACCCCGCGAAACAAGTGTCCGCTGAGCGTGTAGGGGGAAAACGACATGCTGGTAACGCCTGCATGAAGGGTCGCCCATTTGTAAGTGGGGTGAAGGGCAAACTGATTAAATGGCTGCTGAAACGTGACATTTTGATTCGAGAGCATAAAACTTAACGGCACATTCCAGCCAAACAAACTGATGTTGAGATTGGCCGATGCAAAGTAGGCGTAAGGATCGCGGCGGTTGTTGATCCCCTGGGCGCCGTACAAAATCTGATTAAAAGAGAATCCTCCACTGATTTTGATGGGATCTTCCTTGCCGATAGATTCCAGATTTTGGGCATAAACGCCTTGAGTCGCACCGGCAAGAAGTGCGAACACGGCAAGCATCAATCGCAAATACGACAGATTAGTCCTCATGCCACAAAATCTGGAATCAGCAATTTTAAAGTCTTAAAAATAATGGCAATTCCTGAAGAAACGATGTGCCATTTGCAGATCAGGGTTACAAAAAGCAGGTAATCTAACCCCGGGCACTTAGAACAGGGTTACAAAATGTTGTTTCAATACCGCCAAACTCCCGATATTCACGCCGGAGCTACATTCAGGAAACCTACAGGTATGATGCTGGAAGCCTTCTCAACGTTAGTTAGAGCCGTCATTTCGAGGGCGCAAAGATCGTGGCGATGTGATGCGCTGACTCGGCAGCATAGAATAGTTCACTCAAATCGCCATTACAAGGGTTTTGGAAGCTGGGTTATCATCACGCACCTCATATCAGGTGTAAGGAAAAGTGTTTTTTCCGGAAGTATCGCAATGGCTCTGGCATTTGGGCAGGCGCCGGCACAGCCGGCAGCGTTAGAGGACTACTTCGCGCGCGTCCGAGCCGGCGAGCAACCGCCACAACCTTCAGCGCTTCTTCAGCCCGACCGAATTTCGGTACATCTCCAGACTTTAGCAGCTTTACGTCGCGATACTGTGCCGGCCGTGCGGCGCCAGGCCATCGTGTTAACTCATCAGCTCGGTTTGCAGGCGAAGGCTGTGCGCGCAGATGCCATACGCGAACTGCTATCAGCCGTGCGCGATCCGGATTCCGGAAATGCCGGGCTGGCGCTAATCTACCTGACTACATTCGAAAGACGTGATTTTACGCAGCCTCATCAGGATAGCCTCCTGGCACTTTTCCAGACACGGCGCGCACATGCTTCGAAGCTTATTCGGCTCATCGGCTACCTGGGCGATGATCGTGCAAGAACGGAGTTGTCGGCCCTTGCAGCCAACCCTGGGGCCAATCGCAATGAGCGGTGGGCGGCCTGGCTTGCCCTGAGCCGCATGGGCGACGCAGCCGCCATACAGGAGGTGATGACCCGTGTGAAACGCTTACCGGTAAACGATGATCTCGTGTATGACATTTTTCCTGATCTGATTTACACGCGACATCCCGCAGCCATTCAATACCTGAGGGAAGTGCTTACCAGCGAGGAGCCCACATGCGAATCTGCCGATCCTGAACAACCCCGCCCCATTCTGTGCGGCTACCGGGTGATGGAGTTACTGGCACCGGTGATTGAAAATTACCCCTTGCAGGTAAGTGGTGGCGGTGATTTAGCCACAAACGATTACCGCGTGGCGCTCACCCAGGTGCGCGCCTGGTTTACAGCTCATGCAAATTTCCGGATCCTGAACGATCAATACTGATGAGGTGGCGGATCCAACATAAAAAAATGATGTGGCTGATGCCGGTATTCGTGGCAGCCGCCGGCATCGCATTGGCTTCACCCGATTCGACAAAACTGGCCGCCAACACCGGAGCCCCCGAAAACGCGGTGGTGGTGCGGTCGTTCATGCACGTGCCGGCAACAAACACTCCCACCGATCCGATCTACGCAGAGGTGGTAACGGACGACAGCGTTTCTTACCATCGCGCCCAGGCGCAGGCACTTCAGGAGAAGATCACCTCGCGCGATGCGTTTGTAAATAGTTTCAGCGAGGCCCTGCAGGTGGAATTACCGGTCGGGATCGCATCGGGCAATAACGACCCGAGTTACGCCATCATCATCAGTCAAATCCGCACTACCTCCGCTGCTGCGTACATTGATGCATACGTACTCTTGCAGATTCCCACCACGGGAGAAAAGATTGCGTTCCGCGGAACGAACATTGAGTTTTCGCACGATGGCGGTTTTACCGGTACCGGCCGCCTGGCGTTGGTGGGTGATTACTTTCTTAGGCTCAACGACAAAACGCTTGCCTGGCTGATCGGCAAAGGAAACACGTTTGTCGAGTTCGATTGCAATGGCTTTAAGGGTATGGGGATTGAGGCGGAAGTACAATTCTCCCGCGACCTGATTATTCCTGAAGGAGACAACGGAAAACTCCTGGCCGGCAACGAGCGTGTGAAGACGAAATTTTTGACCTATGTCCAGAGTTGGGGCGACATCCTGGTAGGCGTTTCCATTCCGCCCTTCCAGTTTGCCGATCTGCCGGGTTTTGGATTTCGCGTTACAGAAGCTTTCCTCGACTGGAGCGATCGGGCAAATCCGCCCTCGCTGGCGTTTCCGCCCGGTTACGTCACGGCCTTTCAGTCGCCCGATCTGCCCGCAGTTGGTGCTGCCGGGCCGGGGGCAGTTGCACAAAATCCGCTGAACTTGTGGCATGGATTTTATCTCCAACGGTTGGAGGTGCGGTTTCCGGCTTCCTTCAAAGCGAGCAAAGATTCCACGCGGCGCGTTACCGTTGGGGCAGAACGTATGCTGCTGGACGAACAAGGTTTGAGTGGGGTACTCTTTGCGGAAAACGTGTTAGACAGCGGGTCCATGAGCGGATGGAATTTTACGCTCGATCGCGCGGCCCTGGAAGTGGTGGCAAATCAAGTGAAAGGTTTTCAATTGAGCGGGAAACTATCAGTGCCGATGCTCAAGACGAAAGCAGGCAAACCGACCTGGTTTGGCTATCTGGCACAGCGCGGTGCCGACGGCGGATATCTGTTCGCCACGCGGGTAGAGAGCGATCTCCGCATGCCCCTGTTGCTGGCCGAGCTAACGGTGGCCCAGGGATCCACAATCACCATTGCCGAAAAAAATGATCGTTTCCTTCCCACGCTTGTTTTAAACGGCCACCTGGGCATTAAGGGCACGCAGAACGGGCCCCGGCCTGAGTTGCTCGGTATTGCCTTTCAGGGATTGCGGATCAGCACAGAAGCACCGCACTTCGATATTCAGGCGATTGGATTTGGCCGGGAAGGGCAGCAACAAAAAGTATCATCCTTTCCAATCACAATCAACAACTTAAACATCCGAAGGGAAGAGAACCGGCTTGGCCTTGGCTTTGATGTGTCGGTGCAATTCGGAGCTCCGGAAGACGATGGTTTTGGCGGCACTGCCGGCTTGATTGTGTGGGGCACAAGAGGAGGCAGCGGGCCCGTTACCGAAGGACAGCTTTCACAGAACGGCAGCCGGTGGCGTTTCGACCGTGTTGAGCTGACCGCCGTGGGAATCAGAGCGAACAAGCCCGGTACGTTTTCAATCGATGGCTTAGTTCGCTTTTTTGATCAGGATCCGGATTACGGAGAGGGTTTTAGCGGTCGCATTAATGGAAGCGTTGGTCCCATGGGAGATGGGGCAAAGTTTCAGGTTTTTGCACTTTTTGGTAAGACAAGTTCTTTTCGCTATTGGTATGTAGATGCATTGGGGGAGTTTACACCCGGGTTACCCATTGTTCCCGGCGTGTTGGAGGCACGGGGGTTCGGAGGCGGGTATTACCACCGTATGAAACAAAGTGCGCAGCCCCTGGCAAGTGGTATTGGTCGCGCGCCATCTGGTATTACCTACGTTCCCGACCAAAACACGCGTGGCGTTCGTGCCATGATGACCATTACAACTCCTACACCTGCGGTGTTCAACGGCCTGGTTACATTAGAGATTCCCATGAATCGCCATGGCGGAATAAACAGTGTGACCATGACGGGCAATTTCGAGCTTTTAAACTTCCGGCAGATTGCGCAAGATCAGATCAAGGAACTCGCCAAGGATGCCGCCGCCGGCCGCGTAGCCGGTAAGTTGGCCTCCCTGCTGGGCGGACAAATCTACGGCTCATTCGTGCTGCACTTCGATAACGTAAACGACGTGTTTCACGGTACGATGGAAACGTTTGTGAATGTGGCGGGTGGGTTAACCCGCGGGGTGGGAGCCGGAAACCGGGCAGGGTGGGCTGTCATTCATTTCGAGCGCAGTACATGGCAGGTATTGATCGGCACACCCAACCAACCTCTCGGCATTGAGGTGGCCCGTATGTTCAGGTCACGATCTTATTTCATGGCCGGAAAGAACCTGCCGGGAAGCCCGCCACCACCGGAACAAGCCCGAAGTTTACTTGGTGGAAATGACCTGGATTATATGCGGGATTTCAATGCCCTTGAGTCGGGCACCGGCTTC
>CANGUI010000067.1 GCA_947457025.1 Flammeovirgaceae bacterium
CGGTCACCCAACTGACCACCAATTATTTTGTTGCCGATGTGAGCGGCCCTGTGGCGGCTTCCATTCTGGAGTTTCTCTTGCTTTCGGAATTTGAACAGCAAAACATAACGGCAGATTTCGAATATGGCATCTACGACTGTAAAACGCAGTGTATGCTTGGCGGCAATTACATCTCACCCAATAAAAATATCAAGCAGGCAAGTGTTGCAACACTGCCGGTGGTGCAGTCGGAGACCTCCTACTTTGGCGTTCTGTTTCCCCATCTGGAAGCCAACCTGCTGGCCCAATTGGGCATTATGACGTTTTCTTCCGTTGTGTTGCTCGTGGTCATCGCCTTCTTCATTTACACCCTGCTCGTGATTCTGAAGCAGCGCCGCCTCTCGGAAGTGCAGCGCGATTTCATCAACAATATGACGCATGAGTTCAAAACACCCATTTCCACGATTGCACTTTCCTCGGAGGTGCTCACTGGTGCAGACATCGCCCGGAATCCCGAGCGCCTCAAACAGTACGCCTCCATCATCCAACAGGAAAGCAACCGGTTGCAGCAGCAGATTGATCGAGTGTTGCAGATGGCCCGGTTAGACCGCGATCAGGTGCAGCTGGTAAAAGAACCCGTATCCGTGCACCGCCTTCTTCGGGAAGCTGTCGATTCCCTTACGTTAACCATGCACGAACGCGGTGGCTCCTTCACGCTGGAGTTAGCCGCTGATAACGACACCGTGCTGGCCGATCCGCTCCATCTCGGCAATGTGTTTTTCAATCTGCTGGACAACGCCATCAAGTATACCCGCGAGAGACCACTCGTGACCATTCGAACGGAAAGCCATTCCTACAAGGTGATTATCAGCGTAACAGACAACGGCATCGGTATTGCCAGAGAAAATCACCAGCAGGTTTTCGATCGTTTTTTCCGGGTACCCACAGGAAACCGGCACGACGTGAAGGGCTTTGGTCTGGGCTTGCACTATGTGCGGCAAATGGTATTGAAACACGAAGGTCAGATTACCCTGCAGAGTGAAGTCAACCGCGGTTCCACATTTACCATCACCCTACCCGTACTCCGACAGCCATGAGTGCGCACATCCTGCTGGTAGAAGATGATCCAAATCTGGGATTTGTAATCAAGGACAACCTGGAGGTCCGGGGCTATGCAGTAACGCTATGTGCCGACGGCGAGGCAGGAACGACCACATTCCGGCAACGGCCTTTTGATGCGTGTATTCTGGATGTGATGATGCCGAAGAAGGACGGATTCGCACTGGCGCAAAGCATCCGCGAGGCCAATCAGCAGGTGCCCATACTTTTCATCACTGCCAAATCTATGCTGTCCGACAAACGCGATGGATTTACCGCCGGTGGCGATGATTATCTGGTGAAGCCGTTTTCGATAGACGAATTATGCATGCGCCTCGAGGTGTTTTTGCGCCGTACCCGGGAAACAAATCGAACAGTTTACGGTCTGGGCGACTATTCGTTCGATGCCGTTAATCTGGAACTCACCCACCCGAGGGGTAAAAAATCACTCACCCCCAAAGAAGCCGATGTGTTGCGCTTGCTCTGTGCCCACCCCAACCAGGTGTTGAAGCGGGAGGATATCCTCAGGCGGGTATGGGGTGATGATGATTATTTTATGGGCCGGAGCATGGATGTTTTTATCAGTCGGCTACGAAAATATTTACGTGAAGACCCACGCGTACAGATTCAAAACCACCACGGAGTGGGCTTCAAACTTCAGGTTAGAAACTAAAAACCGCCTCTTTGCTACTCGCAGGGCGGTTTGATGTGGTTGTCCGGCGGCTCCGCGAAAACCAGCCAACGGGCATGTGTTTCGGGCACCGGCTTGCTACCTTTACGCAATGAAAGGGCGAACACATTTTTCATTCCGTGATCTTTTCCGACTTACCCGGTTCTGGAACCTGCTGATTGTTGCCCTCACCCAGCTTGCGTGTGCTCTTTTTTTAATACCGGATTTCCGGTGGAATGACCTCCACTTCTGGATGCTCCTGATTTCCACCACGGCCATCGCAGCTGCCGGCTATATCATCAACGATTATTACGATATCAAAATCGACCTCATCAATAAACCGGGCCGCGTGGTGGTGGGCAAGAGTATCACCCGCCGGTATGCGCTGCTGCTGCACAGCGGGTTGAATTTTCTTGCCATCGCAGTGGGGTTTATCCTTCGCTGGGAAATCGGACTCATTTACGTTATCTCCGCATTTCTGCTGTGGCTCTATTCAAATCAGCTGAAGCGTAAACCCCTGGTGGGCAACCTCACGGTGGCCATGCTCACGGCCATGTGCGTAGAATTGGTAAATGTGTTTTATCAGGAGCAGGTGCACCTCGTGACAATCTATGCCGTCTTTGCATTCTTTATGACGCTGGTGCGCGAGATCATCAAAGACATGGAAGATTGGCGAGGCGATGCCACCTTCGGATGTCAGACACTCCCGATACTTTGGGGCCTTCGCAAAACAAAGCTGTTTGTTTTTGGTGTGCTGGTTGTTTTTTTGGTGACCGTGCTGGTCGTCAACCACCTTTTTTCGAATCTGCCGGACATCTACTTTCTGGTATTTTTGTTCTTTCCCGTGAGTTTACTGGGTATGCGCCTGCAGCGGGCGGATACTGTTTCTGATTTTCGGAGGCTTAGCAGGTTATGCAAAATTATCATGATTCTCGGCATTTTGTCGATGGTGCTGGTTAGAGAGCCTTTACCATAGAAGTCGCTTCGAAAAAAATTTGAAACCTCATGCCGGGGCAGGAAAAACCCCGGCCGCCCTCTTTTTTCGCTCGGCAAGACAAATTACTTCACTTTGTATGCAATCAGGTAGCTTATTTGAGACGGCTTCCGGTTATTTGCCACCTCATGAAACCGTACCAACTGGCCATTTTTTCATCCGGCAGCGGCACCAATGCCGAAGCTATTATCCGGTACTTTCAGGAACATCCAACCGTTGCCGTACGGGCTATTTTTTCCAATAACCCCGAGGCATTTGCTTTAAGGCGGGCAGAAACGTTTCAGCTGGAAGCTCGGGTATTTAACCGCCAGCAGTTCCTCGAACCCGCTTTTGGCGAGCACCTTGCAGCCGAAGGATTTACTCACCTGGTGCTGGCCGGATTTCTATGGCTCCTGCCACCGACCTTGTTGCGGGTGTTTCCCCACCACATCGTGAACATTCATCCATCCCTCTTACCAAAATTCGGTGGACAAGGTATGTATGGAATGCGGGTACACGAAGCTGTGAGGAAATCGGGCGACAGCCAGACGGGCATCACCATTCATGAAGTTAACGAACAGTATGATGCCGGTAAGATTCTTTTCCAAGCCCGTTGTGCGGTGTTGCCCGGCGATCAACCCGAAGACATCGCCCGCAGGGTGCACACCCTGGAGCATCGGTATTATCCTCGCGTAATTGAACAGTGGGTGTTGCAGGTGCCTGTAACCCCATCGGCTTAAAGCCCGAGCCGCTCACGCTGCGTCCAGATTTCATCAATGGGGTCGCCCTTGCTGCTCTTGCCCTGATGGCGCCAGTTCCCCTCTGGCAATGAGTAGAGGAAAGAAAGTTGCATCCCCACGCGCGTGCTATCGCGCGAGAAGAACTCGATAGTTTCCGTATACCGGCCGTTTTCGGTGGCATAGGTGCCGCCTCCGGTACCGAAAAATTCGTTGGTTTCGCTGTTGTAAGCAATCCACTGAAACCGTGTTCCGGAGAGAATCTTCATGGTCTTGCGTGCCCCCGATGTTATTGTTTGTACACCCTTTTCGGTTGTACGGCCGGTGATCAGCCAGGCGCCGGCAAGTGCCCCCGGAGTTCCTGCATCGATCAGCTGAAACTCTTGAAGATTACCGGCCCCGTCATCCAACGTTAGCGTGCCCTTGCCGAAGTGGAATTTCCACAGGGCAGCGTGCCCCGTTTTCGCACCCGCAGTGTTGTATTCTGATTTCAGCACGAGTTGCTTCTCTTCTGCCCGCCACGTGCCGCCTTCCGTGCTCAGGAATTTTCTTGCCTCGCGATTGTATACAGCGAGACTGTAGTGTTGCGCAGCAAAAATCAGCACGGTTTCCTGCCCGCCGGCTGTGGTGCGCCACGCCCCCGTGATCGGCTGGGCGCCGGTGTAGAAACAGACAAAAAAAAGTGCAATTAGTGTTTTCAGTTTCATTTTATCTAAGTGGATACGATCTCCTGCTCACCGGCTTCCAGAGTTCGGTTAATTTTGCGAATGATTTTATCCAGCTCTTCGCCGGAAACTTCGAGGTAATCCAGCGCCTGTTGTTCATCTTCTTTACTCAACCGCCCGGATATCAGCAGGGAAATCAATCCCTGAATTCGCGCTGAGGGGCCGCGGAGCAGGTGGGCATTGATGAAGGCGTATTCGCGCAGGCGCTCGTTTTGGTAAACCAGCCGTTCAGTACGTTCTATAACCCGCTTTTCTAACTGCTCGTTGATCTGTTGAATCTCGCTAGCGTAGGCCTTCAACTGATCGTGTTGCTCCATAATCTTCACACCCTGCGCAATAATCTGTTCTTTGCCGGCCCTCCGATTGGCCGAAACGAACGCCAGGGATGTCATGTCGGCAAGCGACTTGGCAAATGCCCCATCCTCAGCCGACCAGTCGCGCGGCGCTTGTTGTTGTTCAAAACATAGCAACCCGTGGAAGTGCCCGTTCACGTAAAAAGGAACATCCAGCATGGAATGAATGTCCAGCGGAATCAGATACCCTTCTTTGAATTCGGACGTGGCGGCATTGGTGCGTGCATCGCAAACCGCGATGATGCCTTCACTTCGGATATGTAGAAAATATTGGGGATAATCCGCTGCATGCAACACGGCTCCCCTTTCAAATGTTTTTTCGTTCTGCCGGTAGAGTAGAGCGCACGTGATCCGGGATGGTTTTTCATCAAACACCCAAATGCTGGCGCGCGAAACCTGTATGCCATCGGTCGCAACCGTCAGAATCTCACGGATTGCCTCTTCCAGATATCCCTGCTGGATGGGTGTTGCTTTTACCAATTCCATCAGCAACAGGTTGTTGCGCTCCAGTTTCTGTTTGTTCATGCGTAGCTCGTGCTCGCGCTGTGAGATGATGTGTTGTGTGGCGCGCAACTCCTCAAGGTTCCGGCGCAACTCAATTTCAGAAGCGGTCAGCTGCCGGTTTGTTGCCTGAAATGCCTGACGCAGCCGCCGCTGCTGTGTGTCAAAAATCTGCGTAAACCAAAGTAGAAACACTAGTAGGCCCACGACCGCCGGCACACTGTACAGGTTGGTGAACGTGCTGGGGTAATGCGGCAGCGCGAGTTGCAGATAATCGGCCAGCCAAAATGCAAACACCTGCAGGGTTGTTAGCCCGAGCCAGATCCACGCCCACGGTCGGTTGATCAGTAGCAGCGCCACCAGCGGAACAAGCGGTAACCACGCCATAATCACCGAGTGTGTGCCGCCCGAAAAATAGATCAGCCCGAAAGTGGTAAGCCAGCATACCAACACCAGCAACTGGGCTGCGGGCCGGGTGGTGTCCGACTTGCGCAGCAACAAAACCACAAGGCCAAATAGCACCACATCGGACAACATCATGTAGCGCACTTCTACCAACCGGTTGATCAGCGTAAGCAGCAGGTAACAGAAGGCAAACAGGGCAGCAATAGCTGCGAAATGCACAATCAGGCGTGCCCTAATCCGCTCGCTTTCTTCAGCAAACCTGGAGTGCAACCACAGATCAACGGATTTCCGGATCGCCATACGGTAACGCCTTCAGCGTGGGTCAGGGGGTATTGATCTCGTGAAACGGCTCCCGGCCGCCGTCCGTCCAGCTGAACGGATAGTTCGCATCCAGAAACGCCAATGAGTCGGTCGTCAGGTGCAGCGGCCGAAAAGTATCAATCATCACGGCCAGTTCATGGGTCTCTTTGGCACCAATACTTTTTTCTACCGTGCCCGGATGGGGCCCGTGCGGCAGACCGCCCGGGTGTAACGTAAACGAGCCGCGTTCAATACCTCTTCGGCTCATGAAGTTGCCCTCCGCATAGTAGAGTACTTCATCGCTATCAATGTTGCTGTGGTTGTAGGGAGCCGGAATAGCCAGCGGGTGATAGTCGAACAGACGCGGAACAAACGAACAGATCACAAAATTGTGTGCCTGAAACGTTTGGTGCACCGGCGGTGGCTGGTGGATGCGGCCGGTAACGGGCTCAAAGTCATGAATGGAAAAGGCATACGGCCACAGGAAACCATCCCACCCAATCAGGTCTAACGGACTGTGCTCGTACCAGTAGGGGTGCAGGTGTCCCTGCTTCTTGATCTTGACCAGAAATTTTCCCCGGGAAGTGTCTGTCACCAATTCATGCGGCGGCCGGATGTCGCGCTCGCAGTAGGGCGAATGTTCGAGCAACTGCCCTAAGGCATTGCGGTAGCGCTTACCCGTTTCCACCGGGCTTGCCGATTCGATGATGAGCAGCCGCAAGGGCCCCGCATCAAATTCCAGTTTGTAAATCACAGTGCGCGGAATGACCACGTAGTCGCCCTTCCGAAAATTCAGTTTCCCAAACGGCGAGATCAGCGTTCCGCCGCCGTCATGTACAAACAGCACCTCATCGCCTTCCGCATTCTTGTAGAAGTAGGTCATCGCCCGTTCCGTCGGAGAGCAGATCGCAATCCTGCAATCAGCATTCTGCAGCAACACCTTTCGCGCACTCAGGTAATCGGTGCCGGTTGTTGTTACCTGGGAAGTTTGTAGGTGTGTTTGGCGGAGTGCGTAATCGGGTACGGTCTCCGCACCGTATTTCACCGGTGTGTCCACCGCGGCAATACGGGTAGGTGCATGGATATGATACAGATTCGAGTAGATGCCATGAAATCCTTCCGAGCTTACCAATTCTTCTTTGTACAGCGAGCCATCCGGTTGCCGGAATTGCGTGTGGCGTTTGGGTGGAATGTTCCCTAAGCGGTAGTAGTACATACACAAGTAAAATAGACTGTCGGGCAAGGTACAAAAAAATCGGTGGGGTTGATAAGTCACCATTCGGGCGTGCCCCTCGCCGCTGCCCACACGTCCACCCGCTCGGGTCGCGCTGCTACGGGGTACGCTTCGCTTCCGCCACGCCCGCAGGCGTGGCCAGGCCCTCCGCATCGCTCACGCAGTACCCCCATAACCCCGCTATGTGCAGTCTTTTTTTCCTACCTTTCGTTGATGAGTAAAAATGTGATTTTCCTTTACCTGGCTTTGATGGCACCGCTCGCGGGCCTCGCGCAGTTTACCGCGGCTTATCACCAATCCGGTTTACCCTTTGTGGCCATCTCCTATGAGTTCAAGGAACGCTACAAACCAGAGGTAAGGCTTGGTACGGACATCCAACTTCAAGACGTGCCGGTGGAACTCGTGGGCCTGTACGATATTCTCCAGCACGAGGACTTCGAGTTCTATGCAGGCTTCGGCATCCGGCAGGGCATCTTTCCGGGAGCAGTTGTTCCGGTCGGGTTGAACGTGTATCCCCTACCGGAAAAAAAGTTTGGGTTCCACATGGAATTGGCAACCATAATCGGTGAAGATGAAATTCTCCGGGGCAGTTTGGGCATCCGTTACCGTTTTTGAACCTTTCCCCACACCGCCCGATGGGAAAATGCTTTGGCAGTGGCCACGTGCCTGCCCGGCGCAAGCGGCTTTGCGCTTCGGGGGATGAACAGCATGTTCTGCTTTGCAGACTGATGAATTACCGGACGATTTCTTTGAAAATTTTTTTGCTGCGCCTTCCCGTGGCCATCAGAAATTGAAGGAGCAGATCCGGTGAACAGGCTGTTGCTTTGCCTAGCGCGTGCGGCCGGAGGTAATCTCAAAAAAGGCTGTAACAAAGAGAACGAAGTGACCTCATCTGTATCTCAAAGTTGATACCGTAAATCGCTGTTAAGGTTTTCCCTCGCCAGAACGTATCCGGCTATTTTTGAAAAAGATCCCACGTAGTGTCCCTAAAACTCGATCAGCACCTGCCCCTTTTCCACGCTGTCGCCTTTTTTTACCTTGATGCTTTTAACCGTACCCTCTCCCGGTGATTTCAGAATGTTTTCCATCTTCATCGCCTCGAGTACCAGCAGGGCGTCGCCTGTTTGTACGGTATCGCCGGCCTGAATGCGTAAGTCAACAATCAATCCGGGCATCGGGGCTTTCACGCTGTTCACTTTGGATGCACCCGCGTGGTGCATTCCCATTTTCTCTAACAGCAAATCGAACTTATCTTTTACCACCACCGGGTACAGGCGCCCGTTAATTTTCAGCGTGTAGGTTTTTGATGCCGGTTCTGCCTTCACTACTTCTGCCCGGTAGCTCTTGGTGTTATGGATAATGTGGAAGTAGCTATCGGTCACCGGCAGCACGTCCCAGTTTAATGCCTGGCCGTTCACGGTCA
>CANGUI010000068.1 GCA_947457025.1 Flammeovirgaceae bacterium
CTCATGCTCGATAAACTCGCGGAGGTAACCGATTACATCCGCAGGCAGGGAAAAATCCAACCGGAGATTGGCGTCATCCTGGGTACCGGGCTCGGTACCGGGTTCGTGGCCCACATGAACAACCCGTTGATTATCCCCTACAATTCAATCCCGCATTTCCCGATCTCTACCGTGGAGTTCCACAAAGGGCGCCTTATCTACGGCACCATCAAAAACAAAAAAGTGCTCGCCATGCAGGGGCGCTTCCACTATTACGAGGGCTACTCCATGCAGCAGGTAACGTTGCCCGTGCGCGTGATGAAGATGCTGGGCGTGCAACACCTGCTCATCTCCAACGCCGCCGGCAATCTCAATCCGAAATGGAAGAAGGGCGACCTGATGCTGCTGGATGACCACATCAATCTTTTCCCCGACAACCCGCTGCGGGGGCCCAACCTGGATCGCTTCGGCCCGCGGTTTCCGGACATGAGCGCTCCCTACTCGCCTGAGCTCAACAGCCTGCTGCAAAAAATTGCGCGCAGCAAAAAAATCAAATTGCCTGCAGGCGTCTATGCCGCTGTGCCCGGGCCGAATCTCGAAACACGGGCTGAATACCGCTACCTGCAGCGCATGGGTGCCGATGCGGTGGGCATGAGCACCGTGCCGGAAGTAATCGTGGCCAACCACATGAACCTGCCCTGCTGCGCCATATCCGTGTTAACAGACGACTGCGATCCCGATAACCTGAAACCCGTGGATATACAGGAGATCCTTGCGATAGCCGGACAGTCGGAAGGCAAACTAACGGATCTTTATGTTGAGTTGATCCGGCAGCTATAATCCTGTTGCGCGGATTTCTCTGATTCCTCAGATTTTTGGATGGTGCATGCAACCGGGCCCCCGGTTTTTGCGTCTTTCCGAAAACAATCTGCGATGAAAATACCCTTCTTACTTTTTTGGGCCTTTGCAACCCTCGCGTACGGCCAGAGTCGTCCTGCCAACGAATTTCACCTCGACAAAGAATATCCCGTTAGTTTGGGAGGCAGCCTCCGGCTGCGAAGCTCGGATGCCCACGTTGTCATCACAGGATCAAACCGTACTACAGCCCGCGTAAAGGTTGATCGCGTGGTAACCACGCGGGGGCTCGGCATGAGCAACCAAGTTTTTTCCGTGGAGGTGATCGAAAAGGACGGTGACTTGACGATTCAGGAAAAGGCATCGGGCACACATTGGTTCGTAATGGGCAGCTATCAGGAGAAGTACACGATCCATATCGAAATACCCTTGGGCATGGCGCTCGACATTGACGGAGATGACGGCTCTTACCAGATCCATTCCATTCACGGTGCGATCCGCCTCGAGGCGAGCGATGCAAACGTTGCGCTGACGGGGTGCCTCGGAAATACATTCAGCTTCCGCCTGGACGATGGCGACCTCACCATGGATGGCGGTGCCGGCCAGCTCTCACTTGTGGGGGGTGACGGAGACCTCAGGATTGCAAACGCCCGTTTCTCAAGTGCCGACGTGCGCCTGGATGACGGCAGCCTGGTGATGGAAACGGCTTTGGCCGATAACGGGCATTATGACCTTGATGTACAGGATGGCCTGCTGGCGCTGACCATTCTTAGCGGGGGCGGCCACATTCGCGTACGGCACGATGATGCCCGCGTGGTCACTAACGGACGCTTCGAGACACTGGAGCAGACCGAATCGCACACGGCACTGAAAACCGGAGTGGGTACTGCCGATGTCCGCATTCAGGCGGGTGATGGCCGCGTGCGCCTGCAGCGCAGCTAACGGCGGCGCACACGTAAAAAAAACGTGGCGGAAAGATCCCGCCACGTTTACCGGAGCCTGTGCTAGCTCGAGCGCTTCGCGCGCTTTTCTGCACGTTTTTCTTTCAGCGTTTTCAGAGGCTTTTTCTTGGCCTCTTTTTTCATGTCTTTTCCTTTGGACATAGCAATAAATGGTTTTGTGGTGAAGGTACAGCATTCCGGGCATATCGCGCAACCCCGCTGCGCCCCGGCAAGGTTTTACTTGTACCGCTTCCCCTTCTTCACCACCAGTTTCACATCTTGCAGCAACGCCATGTGGCGGAGCACATCTCCCTTTACCGCAATGATATCGGCATACTTGCCCTCGGCCACGGTGCCGTAATCTTTTTCTACACCCATCATCACGGCAGGCCAGTAGGTGGCCGCGCGGATGGTGTACATCGGGTCGAGGCCGAACTTGTTCACCCACACCTCGAGTTCGTTCCACGTGCTCTGGCTGTGAAATTTCATCGGGATGCCGCTGTCGGTGCCGATGAGCAGCACCACGCCTGCGTCTTTCAGTTGTTTGATTTTCTTTTCGAGCGTGGGCTTGCGGATAGGGTTGAGCCCGAAGTAGCTGAGCCGACCGGGGTACTTGAGCGATTGCTTGATGTCTTGGATGATAGAATCGGGCAGGCCCAGGTGCCAGCTGGTGTTGTCGAGTGCTTCGGGGTTGTCGCGCACGTACTCGTAGTTGTACAACCCCTCCACGGTAGGCGTCCAGAACAACGGCCCGAGGCTCATCTTGGCGGTGCGCTCTTTGATCATCGCCATGATGTCGTCCGGGTATTCGGGGGCGGCCGCCAGGCCGGTGTGTTCAAAGTTATCGGCACCTGCTTTCATGCCCCTGCGGATTTCATCGGGCCAGTGCGAGTGGGCCACCACTTTCAATTTGTTTTTGTGTGCTTCGTCCACCACGGCCATGTATTCGGCTTCCGTCATTTCATCCTGGTCGATGAGTTTAATGCAGTTCACTCCGGCTTTCGCCAATTGCTTCACCTTGGCGCGTGCATCTTCCGGGCCCTTCACGCCCCAGCGAAATTCCTGCGTGCCGGGGTACGGTTCATGCTGGATAAAAGGGCCGCTCATGTACATGGTAGGGCCGGGTATCTCGCCTTTGTTGATGCGGTCGCGCACAGAGAGGCTTGCCTCCAGCGGGCCGCCCAGATCGCGCGCACTGGTGACGCCCGCCAGCAGCAGCTGATGTGCGCTTGAGGGCATGATGACGTCCTTCTGGATTTTCATGTACTTCTTGTCCCAATGTGCGTAGTCGCTGTGGCCGTTAATCATCAGGTGCACGTGCATGTCCCACAGGCCGGGCATCACGCTCATGCCTTCCGTGGAGATGACCTCCGCGCCTTTAGGTATTTCGATGTTGCCCACCGTGCCGATGGCTTTGATGCGCTCCCCTTCGATGATGATGACGGAGTTGGCCAGAGGTTTGCCCCCGTAGCCGTCAATCAGCGTTCCGCCCACCAGCGCTTTGGTTTGGGCATGCAAAGAAAATGATACGCCAGGAGCAAAAGGAGTACGTTCGTTCTCATATCTGGTTGGGAGTTAGGGCAGAGGAAAGGTAGCGAAAAAAGAATAGCGCACACCACATCAGTTAGACAGGAAATGTCAGGGGATAGCAAACGGTAATCGGGCAGCCCCCGCGTGTAGCCGCGCGTTGGCAGTAATAGGGCCCGGACAAATTTGTGTTCCAAAAAAAACGGACGACAATTTTCTAACAAAGATTTCCCGTGCTGACAAGTGAACAGCTTCGGGAAAACTTGGACTTTAAAAAAATAACGTTGGACAAATGAGAATGTAATGGCCGACCCTTCGCATTTTTAAGAAGATTGTGCTTCGACTTGCCCCGCGCATTTGGCACATGCCATAGCCGCTCAAACCCACCGCGCCACCAGAGCTATGGCAAGAGCCAAATATCAACACACCAAGGACACTGAAAAATAAGAGACAGGATAATTTTCGGTATTTTAGAACCTAATTCATAAAGAAAGTAGGTAACTGTCAGGTAAAGAAAAATCTAAACAAGTAAGAAATAATGTTTTTTTCATTCAGCCCTAAAAGCTCTGTTTTATTACTATTCTTTTTGCACGGACTAATCTTCTCTGTTTTACTTTTATTAAAGGGTTTAAAAGCGGAAGACAAACCAAGTACTTGGCTCAGCTTATTTACCCTGCTATGCTCTCTGTATATTGCGCCTTTCATGTTGGGATATGCAGGATGGTACTCAAGAGATGTTTATAGAGACATTCTATTTTACACCCCATTTCAGCAATTGTTTTTGCTCCCACCTATTCTATATTTTTATTATAAAACACTGCTTGACAAATCGTTCATTTTCTCTAGGCGTGATTATTTACATTTTGTACCAGCTACTCTCTATCTAATTTACTCTATTATCGTTTTTCTGACTGACAAAGTAATTTTGAATGAATACTATTTCTATAATGACGGCAAAGACAAAGATTTTGCAATCTGGTATCAGATAGCTGGGCTACTATCATTAACTTACTATTTGATAAAAAGTCTCAAAACTTATAATGAGTATAAGACGCTAACATACAATAGTATAAGTTTTGCAGAGTCTGTTATGTTTAAATGGGCTCAACGATTTTTAATAGCATTCTTGATACTGATAGCTATCAGAATTTTATTCTTTATCCTAAATCCCGAGTGGGATGAGTTTGGAAAAAAGTTCTGGTATTATTTATGTTTTTCAGTACTATTCTACTACATATCAATAAGTGGTTATGCAAACTATATATTTTCAATCACCGCTTTTAATGGTTTGAAAGCAAATTCTGATTCCAGCCTAAAATCCGAGCTCATTGAAGACGTAAAAACGTACAATCAGTTACCTAACAGCGATAGTGATAAGCCATCAGAAGAAAAAGTTGAAATACCGGACTTAGATAACTGGAAAGAAAAAATTGAAAAGCTAATGCTGGTGGATAAGTTGTATGAAAACCCAAAGCTCGTGATATCAGACCTAAGCGACAAATTAGGTACTCATTCCAAAAGGGTGTCACAAGTGATCAACCATGGATTCAACTTGAATTTCAACGACTTTGTCAATCTATACAGAATTAAGGCCCTAATGCAAAAACTTGAAGAGCGGGAACATGATATACAAACATTATTGAGCCTTGCGCTTGAATGTGGTTTTAACTCAAAATCAACCTTTAATAGGGCTTTTAAGCGTTACACATCCTTGACGCCAAAGGAATATATTCAAAAACACTACCCAAAGTAGTGTCAAATCAGGATTTAGGGCGAATTGAACTTTGGCAAAGTTCAGATTTGCCAAAAAATGAAAGGAAATGAGACCACTCATCACCCTACTTTTAACTTGCTACTGCAGCCTTACGTACGCACAAACTGAAAATACCTATACACTAAATCAACTAAAGCGACTTGACTCCATTGCCACACAGGACGTGCCGAAAGGCGCGCCAGGAATTGCAACCGGGATTGTTAGCAATGGAAAAATCGTTTACGAAAGGGTTGCGGGCTATGCCAATTTGGTTGGCAGCACTTTGATTACGCGGAATACACGGTTTAACATAGCGTCTAACGGCAAACAGTTCACAGCATTAGCAATTCTTGTTTTGATTGACGAGAAAAAAATTAGCCTAACAGACGATATAAGAAAGTACCTGCCGACTATCTATCCTAGACTGAATTCAAAGATTACAGTTGAGAACTTACTTAATCATACAAGCGGAATCAGAGACGTTTATGATTTATGGTCATTGAAGGGATTGACTTGGTGGGAACATTCATTTAGCAATAGAGATGCTTTGGAACTAATAGAGAAACAGCAGGAATTAAACTTTGATCCCGGATCAAAATACTCATATAGTAACACTAATTATATTTTATTAACGGCAATTATAGAAAAAGTTACAGGAATATCTTTTGTTGCCTACACAAATGACTTGTTCAAAAAACTAAATATGCCCAACACGTCCTTTGAAGACAACTATAAAAAAATTCGTGGACCATTAGCAAAAGCTTATTTCAATTTTAACAAATGGACAACTTATAATTGGATTTGGAATGCCTGCGGTGATGGGAATATTTTCTCAACATTGGCGGATCAACTTCAATGGGAACAAATTCTTCAGGGAAGGACAGATAACAATATCAAAAGACAGATATTAGAAAGGAGCCAACAATTGACTGACAACTCAACAATCAAAAATTATGGTTATGGACTAGAATTTGGCACATACAAAGGACTCAATTATAAATTCCACGAAGGAGCTACAGGAGCTTGGAAAGCCACGTTAATTAGATTTCAAAGCAATGAGACTTCTATTATAACACTCACAAATACAGGTAAATCAACACCAAACACACAGACACGCCAAATGGCTGATGTTATTTTCAATCTAAACGCTGATGCAACCTACGTGATAACCAAACCAGACAAAGTAGGCACTTTTGTAAGTGATGAAGATATGATTGGAGTATATCTAACGGAGGACAATTTTACCTTTCAATTTGAGAAACGAGAGGGGAATTTATATTTGAAGCGTATTGGACGCAACGATGTACAACTAGAACGAGAAGCAGATAACATTTTGCATCAAACTTATGACCCGGACTTTAAGCAAGAATTTAAAAGAAATGAGAAAGGAGAAATGACAGTCACTGCCTACCATACTTCTCACTCACCCTATACCTTGACAATGTCCAATAACGACTGGACAGGTTACAATTATCAGGCACTAAACGGAAAATTTAAAAATTCAGAAACTAGCGTAACAATAAAAATTAAATTTGCAGGCGACAAAAGTTATGATATTAAAGCTGGTAGTCAAAGAAGTACCAAGGGGTTTTTAATCTCACCAACAAAGTTACTAGTTGACAATTATGTGCTTGACATTGACAATGCGAGTGCGCCAAAAATGTTTTTGTTGAGTGCCGACAGGATTGAAAGAGTTAAATTCCTCAGACAGGACTAAAACAGAGCCCTCGTGAAATGATAAGACCTAAATCGCACACACTTTGGCAGGCCACACGTCCGACCCGCATCCAAGCCAGCCAAAGAGTGTGCTCAGTGCAGTGTAAGTGGAGAAGGTTGTTAATGAAAAATGCCCCACCGCACGACCGAATATTGAAGAGTTGTGTAACTTAACGGGGACGAAAGACACAGCTACTAATGGAGTGAGGAGAAGGCCCTACTACTGCCAACAAAATGCTTCTGCAATAGCGCGGTGACGTGTAAGTTATAAGTGTTATCTTCGTTCCACGTTTGGTGTCGGGGACAGGACGCGGCTTTGGAAGCGCGCTACTGCAGAAGCACAAACGCAAAGCCATGCCCCACACGCGGGCCGGGCTGTCGCTACTCGCCACCAACCGCACCTGCCCCTGCGGGCTCAGGCAGGCCGCTCCATCCCTGGCTGATGGCAGTTTCAATCAGCATTATCCCAACGGGTAGGGTTGGCCTTTTCAACAGCCGATCATGACCAATGCATCACCAAGCGCTTGCCCGTCTGGCGGCGATCGCTCGCAAAAGGACTTGCGTGGGTTATTCGAGCCGGACCCGAACAACCACTAGGCCCCGGCACCAACGCCACCACTCTGCTGGATTGTCGCCCCTGGCGTTTTTATAACAGCTCCTTAAAAAATTTCCAAACCTCTTCGGCAAACTCAATATCTCTGTTTTGCACACCTTGGGCAGGTGTCGTATCGGCATAAATGGTCTTACTGGGAGCGTGATGCCCGGCATTGTTCAAAACGAAATACACCACTGGATTTGTGCCGTTGTAAACTCTTTTTTCAACATTCCCTGCATCGCTGGTATTCAGATCAAATGTTGAAATTGCCGGGGTTACATGTTGTACACCATTTCGTTGTAGCCAGTAGGTAATGGTTGCCGTTTGCGAGATGACTTTTCCGCGATTACAATCCCCGCCTAAGTTCGCAACACACCCACCCGCGGCGGGCATCATGAGGTCACTCGTCCCGTGCGTTAACAGGATGGGCATGGGCATGGCCGAACCGGTTGTGCAAATTCCGCCTTCGGGCAACGCAGGCAGATTTCCACTGCCGACAGCAATTGCCTTAATCGTCTCCGGAAACTGAAAAGCGTATGAAAAGGTCATCATAGCGCCATTACTTCCTCCCGTTAAAAACATCTTTGATGAGTTGATATGTAATGCCGCCTGAAGTTTTGCATTCAATTGCTTTAAAAACGTGATGTCGTCACCCTGGCTGCCTGACACATCATCACCGCGGCAATCATTCCACCCCGGATTACCTAATTTATCGGGTGAGCCCTCCGGATAAACGACCAGGAATTTTTCCGTGTCTGCCAGAGTTCGGAAAACAGAAAGGGGATGTTCCCCCAGTTCGGAAACTCCTAAACCGGTTCCACCACCCCCATGCAATACCATTACAACCGCATTGGTAGTTGTTATGCCTGCTGGTCTGTACACCAAATATGTTCGCGTAATGCTGTTTACGGTGATGTAGTTTGTAGTCAACCCGTCCTGGTAAGGAATGACAGGCGGGCTTGAAACATTGTCTTCCTGGCTACAACCAAGGATAAATATTGCGGTGACGAGTAATAAAGCTCTA
>CANGUI010000069.1 GCA_947457025.1 Flammeovirgaceae bacterium
AAAGGTTAAGCGGCTTTCAGTATATTGCTTGCTAAACTTCGTGACGCATGGAATCCCCGTCCCCCGCTGCCGGCAAGAGTCGCCTGACGTTGTACATCATCATCGCCCTGTTGGCAGGGATAGCAGCCGGCTTTGTGCTGAACAAGACGTATGTAGCCGATGATAATGCGAGTCTTGAGCAACTTGACGTTCGACTCAAAACACTTTCGCAACAGATTCTGGAGGCCCCCGACAGCACCCAACGCGTGGCGCTGGAGGCGACCAAAAAGGCAGTTAGTAGCGAGCGCGGGGCTGTGCTCACGAGCCGCGACAAGAAAGTGGAGCCTTTCTCTTTGCTGGCAGAAATCTTTTTGCGGCTGATCAAAATGATTGTGGCACCGCTGGTATTTACCACGCTGGTAGTGGGCGTAGCCAAACTGGGTGACATCAACGCGGTGGGCCGGATTGGCGGCAAAACCCTGTTGTGGTTTTTGTCGGCATCATTGATCAGCCTGCTGCTCGGCATGGTGATGGTGAACCTCTTTGAGCCGGGCCGCGCCATGAACCTGCCGCTGCCGGTAGAAAACGAGACGGGCATTCAGGCCGTGGGCTTGTCGCTGAAAACGTTTCTCTACCACGTGTTTCCCAGCAGCGTAATTGAAGCCATGGCGAAGAATGAGATCTTGCAGATTGTGGTCTTCTCGCTATTCTTCGGCATCGCTACGGCTGCGATTGGCGAACAGGGCAAGGTGGTGATCCGCGCGCTGGATGCAGTTGCACACGTGATTCTGAAAGTTACCGTGTATGTGATGAACCTGGCGCCGCTGGCGGTATTTGGTGCGATGGCGGCCATCGTGGCCAAGCAGGGATTGGGGATTTTGAAGACCTATTCCATTTTCATTGGTGAGTTCTATTTCAGCCTTGCACTGTTGTGGGTGATTCTGATTGCGGCGGGCTACGCCATTATCCGGGGGCGCGTTTTGCACCTCATCCGCCGGATGAAAGAGCCTATTCTGCTGGCGTTTAGCACGGCGAGCAGCGAGGCGGCTTTTCCGCGCACCATGGATGAACTACAGCGCTTTGGCTGCAAGGATAAGATTGTGAGTTTTGTGCTGCCGCTGGGCTATTCGTTCAACCTGGATGGCAGCATGATGTACATGACGTTTGCCTCGCTCTTCATCGCGCAGTCGTACGGCATCGAGTTGCCGCTCGCCACGCAGGTGAGCATGTTGCTGGTTTTGATGGTGACGAGCAAAGGTATTGCCGGCGTGCCGCGCGCTTCGCTGGTGGTGATTGCCGGTACGCTGGCCACGTTCAACATTCCTGAGGCCGGACTGGCACTGCTCCTTGGCATTGATCCGTTGCTCGACATGGGGCGCAGCGCCACCAATGTGGTGGGCAACAGTGTAGCTACAGCGGTGGTGAGCAAGTGGGAAAACGCATTAGGGCCGGGTGAGGCCGGTGCGGCGCGCTCGTAAGTTGGCCAGCAAATCCGACCTGCAGTTGTTTGTGCGACAGTGAGGCCTCTGGTGCCTGCCTGTAGCCAAGAGCTGGTTGGCCAGGCAGGGTGGGCACGCGGTTGTAGATTCATCTTTTTGCAGTGTGGCAGTACCCCGGGCAGGGATTGGAACGGAAACCCCGCCAAGGGTGGGCATGCGCGGGGCGCGGAGTTGAAGTGGAAAGCCCGGCACCGTCCCGCAGGGCGGTGGCCCGCCAGCCATTGATCTTCTTGTTTTGCCTGATCGGGTGCTGGTTTGAACCTCGCGGCCGCTTCCGTACTTTTGCCACATTGATTCCCCAGGCCTATGCGCGTTTACCTCGATAATGCTGCCACCACTCCGCTGGACCTCGAAGTGTTTGAGGCAATGAAGCCGTTTATGCTGAACGACTTTGGTAACCCGTCTTCCACGCACAGCCACGGCCGTGCCGTGCGCGCCGCGCTGGAGCAGGCCCGCAAGAAGGTGGCGGAATTGCTCACCTGCACGCCCGGTGAAATTATTTTTACCTCCGGAGGGACGGAAGCTGATAATGCGATCATTCGCAGTGCGGTACAGACGTTTGGCATTCGCCACGCGATTTCATCGCCCATTGAACACCACGCCGTAACCCACACGCTGGAGTCTATGGAAAAGTTTGGTCTGCTGGAGCAGCATGCTGTGAGGCTGGATGCGCGGGGCCATGTGGACCTGGCCCACCTGGAGGAACTGCTGATTCGCTATCCAAATGCATTGGTGAGCCTGATGCACGCCAACAATGAAATCGGCAACCTGCTGCCGCTGGCTGAAGTAGGCGAACTGTGTGCGCGGCACCGCGCCTTTTTTCATTCGGACACCGTGCAGACGATGGGCCACTACCGCCACGACTTGCAGGTGCAGCAGGTATGCGGGCTGGCGGCCGCCGCCCACAAATTCCATGGCCCCAAGGGCGTAGGGTTTATGTACATCCGCAAAGACCGCAAGATTGGGCAGTTTATGTACGGCGGCGCACAGGAGCGTAACATGCGCGGTGGCACGGAGAACGTGTACGGCATCATTGGCATGGCCAAGGCCCTGGAGATTGCCTACCGCGACATGGCCGAGCATGAGCGCCACATCAAGGGGCTGAAGGCGCGCATGATGGAACAGTTGTGCGCACAGATTCCGGGTATCCAGTTTCACGGCGATTCTGCCAATCTGGAACGCAGCCTGTACACGGTGCTGAATGTGAGTTTGCCCGAGTCGGACGAGAACGACATGCTGTTGTTTAGCCTGGATTTACAGGGGATTTCCGCGTCGGGCGGCAGTGCCTGTTCCAGCGGCGCCACGACGGGCTCGCACGTGCTCGGAGCGCTATATCCTGCATCGAAGCGTGGGGCGGTGCGCTTTTCCTTCAGCAAGTACAACACCGCGGCAGAGATTGACTATGCGGTGGAGAAGTTGGCCGAGATCTGCCGGGTGCCGGCATAGTGAGGCGCCCTGAAAAAACCCAAAATTCGCGGTTTGGCGCCATTTTGAGCCCTTCCAAAACCTGTAAAAATCCTTAGCTTTGCCGGTTCTATGAAAAGGGCAAGGCCATGTGGTCGAAGGTAGCGCACGCCATCATCCGCTACCGCGGGATTTGGATGGGCTTGATTGCCCTGATCACCGTTGGTATGGCCTTCCAGGCCCGCAAGGTGGAAATGAGCTACGACTTTGCGCGCACGGTTCCGCCCAAGGATCCGGACATGGTTTTTCTGAACCAGTTCAAAGCTCAGTTTGGCGAAGATGGGAATGCGATGGCCGTGGGTTGCCTCGACAGCGCCGCCTACCGGCTGGACAACTTTCAAAAGTTGCGTGCACTCTCGCACGACATCAAGAAAATCGAAGGCGTGAAAGAAGTGGTTTCCCTGCCACTGTTGAAAATCATTGGCAAGGATACGGCCAACCAGAAGTTCTTTCTGCATCCCCTCTTTCCGGAAGCGATCGGCTCGCAGCGCGAATTGGATAGTTTGCTGGCGCTGGCGCGCGATCAGAAATTTTACATGGGCCAGCTGGTGAACCCCGGTAACGGGGCGTTGATGCTGCTGGTTACCGTTCAGAAAGAGTATGCCAATTCGGCCAAGCGCATTGATCTCATGAACAGTCTGCTCGAGACGGGCGGTCGTTTTTCTGCCGATACGGGTATAGAACTGCATTATGCCGGCCTGCCGTTTGTGCGGTCGGTGGTGGCGGTGCAGGTGAAGAAGGAGTTGTCGCTCTTCCTGTACCTGTCGGCTATTGTGACCGGCCTGATTATGTTCGCCTTCTTCCGCTCGGTGCGGGCCGTGATTTTTTCGATGATCATGATCGGCATCGTGGTGGTGTGGGTGATGGGCACGCTGGGCATTCTGGGCTACAAGATCACGTTGCTGACGGGCATCATTCCGCCTGTGATTGTGACCATCGGCATTACCAACGCGATCTACCTGCTTAACAAGTATCACCTGGAGTATGCCCGGAAACGCGACAAGATGGCCGCCATCGAAGTGGTCGTGCAAAAAATGGGGTTGGCCACTTTCCTGACCAACCTGACCGTGGCGATCGGATTTCTGACTTTGCTTTCGACCGACATTCTGGTGCTGCGCGAGTTTGGTGTGGTGGCGGGCATCAACATCATCGCCCTTTTTGTGGTGAGTCTCGTGATGATTCCCGGTATTCTCTCGTGGCTGCCGGAGCCTTCCTCCAAGCACCTG
This sequence comes from Flammeovirgaceae bacterium, assembly GCA_947457025.1. GTDB lineage: Bacteria > Bacteroidota > Bacteroidia > Cytophagales > Cyclobacteriaceae > ELB16-189. Next base: position 4,169 of record CANGUI010000069.1, read on the forward strand.
AAGCACCTGGATTTTAAAATCTTCGGCTGGTTTGTACGGATGATAGACCTGATCGTGACCAACCACCGACAGGTTATTTATGCCACTACCATTGTGCTGGTGTTGCTATCGGTAGCCGGCATGTTTCGTTTACATTCCGTATCCTTCATGGTGGATGATATTCCTGAAGAGAGTACGATCAAGAAAGACCTGCATTTCTTCGAACGTAACTTCAGCGGCGTGATGCCGCTGGAGATCATGGTGGAGTTGGAGACCAAGCGCAGGCGCCCGCTGCTGGATGTCAAAAACCTTGAGGCCATCGACCGGTTTGAGGGAGCGCTGGACTCCATCGCCGTGACCTCTCGCCCCGTATCGCTGATCAGCTTTGTGAAAGCCTCGAAGCAGGGCTTTTACAACAACAACCCCGAGCGGTACAGTTTGCCCACCCGCCAGGAAGCAGGCTTCATCTTGCGGTACATGAAAGGGCAGAGCGACAACAGCGGGCTCTTCCGCTCGTTTGTTGACACAACCTTCAGCAAGATGCGCATTTCGATGCAGATGGCCGACATCGGCTCGGTACGGATGGACTCACTAGTAACCGACGTGATCGAACCCCGCGCCCAGGCCTTGCGCGAAGCACTGAAGAAAAACCTCAGGGCCGAGGGCGACACCGTGCACGTGACGGTGACGGGTTCATCGAAGATATTCATCAAAGGGAACAAGTTTCTGATTGCCAACCTCACCGAGAGCCTGGTGCTGGCCTTCATACTCATCACCCTGTCGATGGCTCTGCTCTTTGCAAATGTGCGCATGATCATCATCTCCCTGATTCCGAACCTGATTGCACTGATGATTACGGCGGGCCTCATGGGGTACTTTAACATTCCGCTCAAGGCCAGCACGGCCCTGATATTCAGCATCACCTTTGGGATTTCGGTGGACAATTCCATTCGTTTTCTGGCCAAGTACCGGCAGGAGCTGCTGGCGAATTCGTTTTTTGTGCCACGCTCGGTGAGCGAGAGTATTCTCGAAACAGGTAAGAGCATCATTTATACGTCTGTCGTGCTGTTTGCGGGCTTCATCATTTTTGCATTTTCTGATTTTGGCGGTACCATTGCGTTGGGTGTGCTGACCTCCATTACGTTAGTAATTTCCATGTTTACCAACCTGATTCTGCTTCCCGCCCTGATCCTCACATTTGACAAGCCCCGCACAAACACAGGCACAAAACTGCTGATCGATGATTTTGATTCCAGTTTCTATGGCGAGGAAGAGGATGAAACCATCGATCTGAGTAAGATCCGGATTCACGACCGGCTGGGAGCTGCCGAGTAATTCAAAAAATGGGAAATGAAGATATGAGTGTATTCGGGAGACCCGGTGCAGCGTAACAAATGAGTAAGCCCTACAACGATTCTAAGGAACAGAACTACGCCCGCCTGGCGGATGAAATCCTCACGTTCTGGACGCAGGAAAACATTTTCGAAAAATCCGTGAGCTTGCGCGAGGGTGCTCCGGCTTTCACCTTTTACGAGGGGCCGCCATCGGCCAATGGTACACCCGGCATTCATCACGTAATGGCCCGCACGGTGAAGGATATTTTCTGCCGCTACAAAACGCTGGTCGGCTTCCAGGTGAAACGCAAGGGCGGCTGGGACACCCACGGCCTGCCCGTGGAGTTGCAGGTAGAAAAGCAGTTGGGCATCACCAAGGATGACATCGGGCGGAGCATCTCCATCGAAGCGTATAACCAGAAATGCCGCGAGACGGTGATGATGTACAAAGACCAGTGGGATGATCTGACACGCAAGATGGGCTACTGGGTTGATCTCAAAGAACCTTACATCACCTACGAGAAGAATTATGTGGAGTCGCTCTGGTGGCTGCTCAAGCAGTTGTACGACAAGCAGCTTCTTTACAAAGGGTATACCATACAGCCTTTTTCGCCGGCGGCCGGCACTGGCCTGAGTTCGCACGAGCTGAACCTGCCGGGCTGCTACAAGAACGTGAAAGACACCTCCGTGGTAGCGCAGTTTAGCGTGATGCGTGATGCTCGGTCAGCCTTTTTGTTTGAAGGCGTTGACACGGAGGTATTCATCCTCGCCTGGACGACCACCCCGTGGACGCTGCCTTCCAATACGGCGCTGGCGGTGGGCGAACAGATCACGTATCAGCAAATCAGCACGTTTAATCCCTATACCTTCCAACCGGTGAGCGTGGTGCTGGCGAAGGAGCTGGCAGCGAAATATTTTTCGGAGAAGAACAAAGATCTGGATGCCGCCGCGTATAAACCCGGCGATAAGCAGCTTCCCTGGAGGGTGGTGCGCGAATGTCAGGGGCGCCAGTTGCTTGGTGTACGCTACGGACAGCTCCTGCCTTATGTGCAGCCTTTGACCGATGTCGGACAGGCCTTTCAGGTAATTGCGGGTGATTTTGTGAGTACGGAAGACGGTACAGGTGTGGTTCACATCTCGCCCACGTTTGGTGCAGACGACTTCCGGGCGGCCCGCCAAAACGGGGTTCCGGCCTTGTTGGTGCGCGATGAAAGCGGCCATGAAGTGCCTACCGTAGACCGCAAAGGGAAGTTTGTTACCGCCATTGGCGCGCGGTTACGGGAAGGCGTGCAGCGCTATCGTATCAAGACCCACCGCCCGCTTTCGGCCGATGACTTCTATGTGAAGAACTATACGCAGGAGGATGAGTCGCACGCAGACTACAAAAGCACCGATGTGATCATTTCCATCATCCTGAAAGAAGAGAACAAAGCATTTAAGGTCGAGAAATACGAACACACCTACCCGCACTGCTGGCGTACCGATAAGCCCGTGTTGTATTACCCGCTCGATAGCTGGTTTATCAAAACCACGGCGCTGAAACATCGCATGGTGGAATTGAATAAGACCATCAACTGGAAGCCCGAAAGCACAGGGACCGGCCGCTTTGGCAATTGGCTTGAAAACCTGGTGGACTGGAATTTGTCGCGCTCCCGGTATTGGGGAACGCCGTTGCCGATCTGGCGCACAAAAGGAGGGCAGGAGGAAATCTGCATTGGTTCCGTGGAGCAGCTTCGTGCGGAAGTAGCACGTGCCGCGACATTCGGAATTTCAAATGAGGCCTTTCATGCCCGGCCGGAGTTGGATTTGCACCGGCCCTTTGTGGATGAAATTGTGCTGGCCAGTTCAACCGGCGAGCCCATGTACCGCGAACCTGATCTGATCGATGTATGGTTTGATTCGGGGGCGATGCCGTATGCGCAGTGGCACTTCCCTTTTGAGAACCAGGCTATTTTCAAAGCCGCCTTTCCGGCTGATTACATTGCCGAAGGCGTGGACCAGACCCGCGGCTGGTTTTTTACGTTGCATGCTCTGGCGGTGATGCTCTTCGATTCGGTGGCCTTTAAAAATGTCATCTCAAACGGTCTTGTGCTCGACAAGAGCGGCAACAAGATGAGCAAGAGCAAGGGGAATGTGGTGAATCCGTTCGAGACACTCACCAAGTTCGGGCCGGATGTGGTACGGTGGTACATGATTGAAAATGCACCGCCGTGGGATAATCTTAAATTCGATGCGGAGGGCGTAGCGGAAGTGCAGCGTGGGTTTTTTGGCACGTTGTCGAACACCTATTCTTTCTTTGCCCTCTATGCCAATATTGATGGGTACGTGAAAGACGAGCAGAACACGGCAACGCGTAATCAGTTATCTGTTCTTGATCGCTGGATTATTTCGAAGGTACAGGCACTCATCGAAGAGGTGACGAATGCCTACGAGCAATACGAACCCACGCCGGCGGCACGGGCCATTCAAACATTCGTTGACGATCATTTATCGAACTGGTATGTGCGCCTAAACCGGAAGCGGTTCTGGCAACCTGCCTCACGCGGAGAGTTGTCGGCCGACAAGCGGGCAGCTTACGATACGTTGTACGAGTGCCTGATGGTGGTGGGCCAGCTGATGGCGCCCATCGCTCCGTTCTATGCGGAGTGGCTCTATAAAAATCTTACCGACAACATCCGGGGTGAGGCCATCCGGAACAACACCCCGCTCCGGTTTGCATCTGTGCACCACACGCTGCTGGTGCGTGCCGACGTGGCCCGCCGCGATGCCGGGCTGGAGCAAACCATGGAATATGCACAGCGTATATGCTCCCTGGTGCATTCCATTCGTAAGAGTGCAAAAATTAAAGTGCGCACGCCCCTTCAAAAAGTTTTGTTAC
>CANGUI010000070.1 GCA_947457025.1 Flammeovirgaceae bacterium
ATTCGATACATTGACGATGCCTCCGGACTGCTGGTAAAAAAAGTGAAGCCCAACTTTGCCCGACTTGGCAAACAATATGGGCCCCGCCTGAAAGAAGTCAGCGCCTGCATCCAGGCGTTGGATCAGCAGCAGATCAGCCAGCTAGATAAAACCGGCTCGCTGTCGGCCGGTGGCTTTGAGCTGGCAGTCGATGACGTGCTGATCAGCTCGGAAGATATTCCCGGTTGGTCAGTGGCATCTGAGGGTGGGATTACTGTAGCGCTGGACATCACCATCACGGAGCCGCTGCGCCGCGAGGGAATTGCCCGCGATTTTGTGAACCGCGTGCAGAACCTGCGGAAAGATATGGGCCTGGAGGTGCTGGATAAAATCCGGATTGAAGTGGAGCGCCACGGCGATGCCATGGATGCACTGCGGGAACATGCACCCTATATACAGTCTGAAACACAGGCTCTCGAATTGTTGTTTACAGAAACACTGCCCGATGGCATGGTGGTTGACATGGACGATTTTTCATTAACACTACACGTTACAAAAGCTTAATCGATACCGATGCCACGCTACATGAAATACATCCTGATCACCTTACTGGTGATAGCCATTGATCAGACCAGCAAGCTGTTGGTGCACAAATACATGTACCTGCACCAGGAGATTCATGTGCTGGGCGACTGGTTCCGTCTGCATTACCTGCTCAATCCCGGCATGGCTTTCGGCATCAAATGGAATAATGAGTTTGGCAAGCTGGCCCTCACGTTTTTTCGGATCGGGGCGATGGTTGGCATTGGCGTTTATCTGATTCGGCAGTCGCTCCGCCCCGTGCACGGCGGATTTCTGGTATGCCTGGCATTGATTTGGGGTGGAGCCATCGGCAACGTGATTGACAGCACCTTTTACGGGGTATTGCTGCACAATGCGCCCTTCGACGCCGTAACGCCTTGGTTTCACGGGCAGGTAATCGACATGTTGTTTTTTCCGATAGCTGAGTTTTACTGGCCTACATGGGTTCCGATTGTGGGAGGTAATTATTTTCTGTTTTTTAGTCCGGTATTCAACATTGCAGACTCTTCGATCTTCCTGGGTGTATTTTTCATCCTGATTTTTCAAAAGCGTTTTTTCGTACACGAGCAGGAAACTCAACCGGCGCCAGTTCCCGCGGAAGCGGTTAAACCCGAAGCCCCGCCGGCATCGATCGGCGATTCGCATGAAAGTGCTGCTACCCATCCAGAGTAATCGTGGCTGAGCAGCTTATCATTGTGGGGAGCACCCGGGAGCAGAAATATCAGGCTCTTCTTCCTCAGATAGAGGCCCTTCTTGAAGGCGAGCGCGACCACACGGCCAACCAGGCCAACGTGGCGGCTGCTCTTCGCGAAACATTCGGTTTCTTCTGGGTAGGTTTCTACCGTGTGGAAGGAGATGAACTTGTGTTGGGGCCGTTTCAGGGACCGATTGCCTGCACCCGCATTGGGTTTGGTAAGGGCGTGTGTGGATCCTGCTGGCAGCTAAAGAAGACAATCCTCGTGCCCAACGTAGACGAATTTCCGGGGCATATCGCCTGCAGCTCTGCTTCCAGGTCGGAGATTGTTGTTCCGTTTTTTGATGACCAGGGCCAGGTGGCACTGGTGTTAGATGTGGATAGCGATCGGCTTGCTGACTTTGATGAGGTTGATCAGCATCACCTGGAGGCACTGGCCCGCAGCATCCGGCATCGGGTTTGTTGAATTTTTGTACCTTCGGATGCCGTGGCGTAAGGCCCGGCAGAATTCTCAAAACAGGAACACCATGAAAAATCTTTCGCGCAGAGACTGGTTCAGGAAATCGTTCACGGCTGCTGCTGGTGTGGTTGCCGGGACTTCGGTATTTGATCAATTGCTGGCTGCGCCGGTTAGTCGCGCAGAGGCGGTTCACCAGTTGCGGGTACCTGCCGGCGGCAAGCTGGTGCGTCTTGGCTCCAATGAAAATCCGTACGGCCCGTCGGCCAAGGCACGGCAGGCTATTGTGGATGCGATGGGAGAGTTTAACCGCTACTCGTTCGAAGCTGTGATGGAATTCCGGAAAACGCTGGCGGAGAAGGAAGGTGTAACCCCGGATCATATCCTGGTTGTGAATGGATCCTCGGAGACGTTGTGCCTGAGTGGCATGGTAGCGAAACTGGAGGGTGGTGCTGTACTGTCAGCCTTTCCCACATTCCGCTCGCTCATGGAATATGCCGAGAAACTGAACGCACGCTGGGATCGCGTAGACCTTGACGAATACCACGTACACAACCTGGAAGCGCTGGCTGCCGCAGTGAAGTCGGACACCCGGATGCTGTTTGTGTGCAATCCCAACAATCCTACCGGCACGGTAGTAGAGGGCGCACGCTACCGCGATTTTTGTCTGGAGATGAGCAAGAAGACCACGGTACTTGCCGATGAGGCCTACCTGGAGTTTCTGGAACCCCGTGAGCAACGGTCGATGGTGGAGCTGGTTCGCCAGGGACAAAATATAATCGTGTCGCGCACCTTTTCCAAAGTAGCCGGTTTGGCCGGACTGCGAATCGGGTATTGTGTGGCCCCTCCCGACACGATACGCAAACTGCAAAAGTTTCAAATGGGGCCGGTGATCAATCAGGCTGCGCTGGCGGCAGCAAAAGTTTCGTTAGGCGATACGGCCTTTGCCGAGATGACGCGTGCTAAAAACAACGAGGCGCTGAAGTATTTCTTAACGTATCTTGATCAGAAGAAATGGTTCCACGGCGCCTCTCGTGCAAACTGTGTGTTATTTCCTGCCCCGAAAGACGGGAAGACTATTCTCGCGGAAACCGAGAAGCGCGGCTTTCAGATCCGGGTGTGGGACTACCAGGGGAAAGAATGGTGCCGGGTGAGCATTGGCACTCTGGATGAAATGAAGGCATTTACCAAAGTATTTGACGAAGTGGTAGCCTGACAGAGGGGCAGTGGGGTTAAAACTCGCTCATATTACCCTTGTGGTAGCCGACTATGATGAAGCCATTGACTTCTACACCCGCAAATTGGGTTTTGTGTTGTTGGAGGATACGCCCCTCTCTGAAACCAAGCGCTGGGTGGTACTTGCGCCCCCCGGTGCGCCAGGCTGTGCACTTCTGCTGGGCAAAGCCAATACAGACGAACAACGTGCGCGCATCGGAAACCAAACCGGCGGAAGGGTGTTTTTATTCTTGCATACTGATGATTTTGACCGCGACTACCAGAATTTACTGCGCCGCGAGGTAACGATTGTTCGCCCGCCTGCGTTAGAGCCGTATGGTAAAGTAACAGTGTTTGCCGATTTGTATGGAAACTTGTGGGATTTGATTGAATCTAATAAAACATAAAATTCACTTTAACCTACTTTAAACGTATGGTACGGCTGTTTTTAATAATCCGCCTTCTTTTTATCGTTTTTTATTCTGTTTCGTTACACGCGCAAATCCAGCTTGCACAGATTCGCGGGCGGGTAGTGGATGCAAAAACCAATTTGCCGGTAAAAGGCGCAGAGTTACACATTCGCCATCTGCCGGTTCGCGTGCTGTCCGACAGCACCGGGCAGTTTCGCCTCGGCCAGGTGCCGCTGGGGCTGGTCGAGTTTCAGGTGACCAAAGAGGGTTACGAGCAGTACATCACGCCCGTGAACGTGAGCCCAAAGGCATATCAAATTGATGTTCGGCTGGAACCGAAAACAAAATCACAGCCCAAGGCGGGTCTTGACAACGTAGTTCCCTATCAGGAACGCGCCTATCTCCATACCGATAAACCCTATTACTATCCGGGCGAGATCATCTGGATGAAAGCGTATGTGCAGTACGTTGATATTACCAAGCGCGATTCGTTGAGCCGTACCCTGTTTGTGGACCTGATTGATGCGAATAAGAACATTGTAAAGTCGATGTTGCTATCGGTGGATAGCGGCCGGTGGCAGGCTTCGCTCGTGCTGCCAAGAGACCTTACCCCCGGCATGTATGGGCTGCGCGCGTACACCAGGTTCATGCTCAACTTTAACGATGCAAACCGCATTTTTACCAAGCTTGTGCCGGTGCTGGCGCAGCAGCAACGTGTGGATGGCCGGTCTGCCCCCGCCGCGCGGGAAACTACGCCCGAGTCGCCCGAGATCAACAGCCAGCCTTCAACCACGTCAACGCGCTCGAAAGTTTCGATTACTATGAAACCGGATGTTGACGTAAAGAACTTGTCCGTATCTGTGGTTGATGCAACGCAGGTGCCGTTGATTCCGGAGGCGGATATCCAACGGCATTTTCAGCGTGCGTGGGAACCGGTAGATGAATTTGAGCCCCGGTTTATTGTAGACAAAGGAATCTGTTTTTTAGGTACGGTGCTGAGCGAGATGGGCCGACCGAAAAAAGCAGCGATGACGATCTACCGCGAGAACATGGAGGAGTTTTTCGACTTCGAAACCGATGAGCAAGGGCGATTTACCATTAACGGCCTGAAGTTTTACGATTCAGCAAAGTGGTTTTACCAATCGAAAGGTAAAAAAGGGAAAGCTAGTTTTGGCACCATAAAAATTGATCCGTGGCAGCCACCCGCCACGGAAGCTTTGCCCGGCGTTTGGTTTCGCACCGAAACTGCAGCCAGTGCACAGCGGATTCTGCCAGACTATCTGATTCCACTGGAGGCACGCGTGCTGGAAGAGGTAGTGATCGCGTCTACGAAGCTGGAAGAAAAACGCGAAATCCCAGGCATCGTGGGTGGAGCAGATCAAGTGATTGACGCGCAGAAATTGGTAAACACGGGTAATTTGCTTTTGGCACTGCAGGGCAAAGTGGTGGGCCTGAACATCACCTGCGTTGGCGGGGATTGTAGGGTATTTTACAGTCGGGCCCAAACCAACACATTTAGTGGTTCAATTGAACCCCTCGTGCTGATCAACAATACGCCTGCGTTTGGCACTGCCGGACAGGTACTGTCGCAATTAGATATTAATCAGGTAGAACGGATCGAGTTCTCGCGCAGAATTAACGTGCTGTATGGCGAGCAGGGGCGCAACGGCATCATCTCCGTTTATCTTAAAGCCGGTGCAGTTGCAACCGAACGAGATTCCGGCATTCAGTCGTTTACACTAAATGGATTTCATAAACCACTAACGTTCTTGTCGCCCGATTACGCCAACGTAAGTACGGAAACAGATGCGGCCGACTACCGGTCGACCATCTATTGGAATCCGGAGCTAACACCGGATAGTACGGGTACTTTTCGGTTTGAATTCTACACCTCAGATTTGCCAGGCCCCTACCGCATTACTGTGGAAGGCCTTTCAAACAACGGACAACCCGTTCGCTACCAGAAGTATATTCAGGTTGTGGCGCGGTAGCTTGCGCGTAACCAGCGTTGTTGAATCAAACCAGGTTTTGCGCTCAGCAAACTTTCAATCGAAGGTACGTGCTGCACGTGTGCAGGGGGCATTTTCCCCAGCAAAAAGGCATGTACTTACCCCAGCGCCGGTTTAAGCTCGGGCTTTTGGCCCATAAGCTTTAACTGGGCGGCATGGGCAACCACAGCATCCAGAAAAGTTTCTTTTGTTTTGTATGGCAACCCAAACTCGCGCGCCGTCTGTTCCACGATGGGGGCGATGGCTCGGTAGTGCACATGGCAGATGTTGGGAAACAAGTGATGCTCCACTTGATAATTCAGACCGCCAACATACCACGAGAACACGCGGTGCCTGTGGCCGAAGTTAGTGGTTGTGTGCAGTTGGTGAATGGCCCAGTTATTCTCAAGATTTCCTTTTGCATCCGGCTCCGGATAAGCCGTTCCCTCCACAACATGCGCCGGCTGGAAAATGATGGCCAGAATAAACCCGGCAATGTAGTGCATGAGCAGAAAGCCAACGAGTACCTGCCAGAAAGGTAAACCGAGAATGATCATCGGCAACCCGAATATGTAGCTGAAATAGATAATCTTGGTCAGGATCATGACCGTCCACTCGCGCGCGGGTGTCGTTTTCTGCTTTTTTAACAAACCTTCACGCTGGTATTTGAGCAGGCGGAAGAAGTCTTTGGCCAACACCCACACCAGTGTCATCAGGCCGTAAAAAAACCAGGCGTACAGATGTTGAAAGCGGTGCATGGCCCTCCACTTGCTTTCCGGGCCCATGCGCAGTACTCCACGCGGACTAATATCCTCATCTACATCGTGGACATTGGTGTAGGTATGATGCAGTACATTGTGTTGCACACGCCAGTTAACAGCATGCCCGCCCACGAGATTCAGAGACAGACCGAGTAAATTATTCACCCATGGCTTTTTGGAGTAGGCCCCGTGGTTGGCATCGTGCATGATGGATAAACCAATGCCCGCCATACCAAAGCCCATCGCAGACCACAACACCAGCTGGCCGCCCAGCGTGGGCGCCACACCTGAGAGCAGCAATGCGAAGGGCACAAAATAGAGCGAAAACATGAAAAAGGTTTTGAATACCATTTCGCCGTTGGCGGTCCGTTCGATACCACGGGTGGTAAAGTACTGATTCACACGTTGTGACAATGTGGCGAAGAATTCAGCGTGTTGCGACGCGAATTTGACAGAGCGGATCATAGACTTCTGCAAAGTTTAGGAAAGTATTTCCAAATATACCGCTTTCAGCGCTGATAACGACCGTTTCGGAGATAACTTTTGGCTTTTGTGGAGCCTGTGCAGCTCTTGATGTTCAAGGCTTTCAGGGCAATTCAGCAATGACCGTGCGGCCTCCGCGTGTCATTTCCCCCGGCTTTACTACAACACGTGCGTTTAGGGGCAGAAAAATATCTACCCGCGAGCCAAATTTGATGAAGCCAAACTCTTCGCCCTGCTGTAGGGTTTGCCCGGTTTGTACATACCACTTAATCCGGCGGGCCAGCGCGCCGGCAATCTGGCGGAACAGAATTTCCGTGCCATTGCCCATGCGCGCCACCACGGTAGTCCGTTCATTCTCCGTGCTGGATTTGGGGTGCCAGGCCACGAGGTATTTGCCGGGATGGTAGCGGAAGTAGCTGATGGTGCCGGCCACCGGCATCCGGTTAACATGCACATTCACCGGAGACATGAAAATGGAGACCTGCTTTCTGCGCGACTTCAGGTATTCACCTTCTTCAGTTTCTTCAATGACCACCACCTTTCCATCGGCCGGGGCCAAAACGTGGTTAGCCTGCGTGGGAATCTCAAATACCGGGCTTCGGAAAAACTGTAGGATCATCACATAAAATATCAGGCCTGCACCGATGATCAAATTGCGCGCAATCGCATGTTCGGGATAAAGGAAGTGATCGGCAACCCAAATCAGGGCAACCAGCGCAATCAGCAGTACAAACAACAACGTGCGGCCTTCTTTATGTATCGTCATCACATTCGTTTAAAAACCGCCCCGGAATTTATACGTCTTAGCCACTTTGTCGATGGCTACCATGTAGGCGGCTATGCGCAGGGAAACTTTATAATCGTTGGCAGTTTTGTACACATTGTCAAAGGCGTCTTTCATAATCCGGTCACTTCTGCGGTTTACGCGTTCGGCTGTCCACTTGTAACCGAGGCGATTTTGCACCCACTCGAAATAGCTCACCGTTACGCCGCCGGCGTTGGCCAGAATGTCGGGTACCACACTGATTCCTTTTTCGTAAATGATGCGGTCTGCTTTAGAGGAGGTGGGGCCATTCGCGCCCTCCACAATGAGCTTCGCCTGAATCTGTCCGGCATTGTTGTTGGTAATCACGTCTTCGGTGGCCGCGGGCACCAGTACATCTACCGGCAGTGTCAGGATTTCCTGCCCACCGATCTTTTCGGCCTCGGTGAAGCCCTCAAGAGTGCCCTTGTTTTTGTCGCGGTAGGCGAGTGCCTGCTCAATGTCAATGCCATTCGAGTTGTAGTAGGCACCGGAGATATCGCTTATCGCCAGAATCTTCAGCCCGCGCTCTTCCAGCAGACGCGCTGTCCAGGAGCCTACATTGCCAAATCCCTGAACGGCACAAGTTGCTTTGTAGGGATTGATTTTCAGTTTTTCCATGGCCGCCATGGTGGTGACCATCACCCCGCGACCGGTGGCCTCGGTGCGCCCCAGCGATCCGCCCATTACGATGGGTTTACCCGTAACTACTGCCGGCACAGTCATCCCTTTGTTGCGCGAATATTGATCCATCAGCCACGCCATCTCACGCGGGCCCGTACCCATGTCGGGTGCGGGAATGTCCTGATCGGGACCAAAAACATCCATCATGGCCTGCGTGTAGCTGCGCATGAGGCGCTCGATCTCACCGGCCGACATCTCGCGCGGATTGCAATTTACACCGCCCTTGCCGCCGCCGTAGGGAATATCCACCACGGCACACTTCCACGTCATCCACGCGGC
>CANGUI010000071.1 GCA_947457025.1 Flammeovirgaceae bacterium
CGCGCGGTTGATCAAACAAAATAGGAGGTGCAATCACCTCTTGCTCGCTCACCTGCTGCAAGGCTTTGCGAACAAACTGTAACTGCCTGAGGGCAGCGGCTTCCTCCGGATGCTCCTCCAGGTAGGCCCGCACCTGCTCCATCTCACGGGCATCTAATTCTCCATAGAAATAGGCCATCAACGTGGCCTCGTCCGGCTTATAGTTCATAACCAATCGTTTCTTGAGTAATGTTGTTTTTTACCAATATTTTTTTCAGCGAGTCCAGTCCGTAATACATCCGCGACTTTACTGTGTTCTCCGAGATGTTCAGCGTTTCGGCAATCTCTCTGAATTTCATGCCCTCATACTCTTTCATGATCACCACCTCGCGCTGTTCTTCGGGCAGTTCAAGTAAGCATTGTTGCAGCAAGCCCGACAACTCGGATTGGCGCAGCACGCGTTCTGGATTTTCGTGGCGATGCCCGGTTTCCTCCCAGCGGTAGCTTTCGTCTGCCGCACCGGGCTGATAGGAATCCAGCGATACAGCGCGGTTTTTCCGGCGCTTGCGCAACTCTTCCCGGCAGTAATTTACGGCTATGGTGTACAGCCACGGCCGGAAGCGGGTGGCATCCTGCAGGGCGCCCATATTGCGATGCATACTGATAAAGGTTTTTTGCGCGACTTCCATGGCCAGGTCATGGTCGAAGAAAAACCGGTACCCGAAATTATAGATGCGCTTGTACCAAAGCTGCACCAGCTTACCCTGAGCATTGGGGTCCCCCTCGCGGGCCCGGGCGATGAGGGAATCAGAATGCATCATAGCGATATCCAGTAAAGTTCCTGCCAAAGGTTCGTTTTTTAGGGTTCCGTTTGCCGTTGGCTTAGAGATGAAGCCGGGTTAAAAATAGTTCTATTTCGGTTTGAAATTTTCGAACGGAAACCCGCGGCTGATTTTGGACTTTTGATCGGTTACCCGATGCCCGGCGACACGCATCGTGGTGAGAACGGTTATCTTTGCCGCGTTTATGAAGGAACTGGTATCGTGGATTGTTCGGTTTGTACCGCGTAAGTACCTGCAGCGGCTGAGCAGCGTGGGCCTGAGATTCCTCGGTTTACTTTATGCCGGAAATCGCGTGCGATGCCCGATTTGTGGCCACCGGTACCGTGAATTTTTGCCTTACGGCCGACTTAAATCCCGCCCCAATGCTCTTTGCCCTTCGTGCCAGTCGCTGGAGCGCCACCGCCTGATCTGGCTTTTTCTAAGTCAGAAAACTGATTTTTTTAGCCGCCCCCGGCATGTACTGCACATTGCGCCCGAAGCCTGCTTCATGCCGGCTTTTGAACAGCTACACGGCGTGAACTACATCACGGCTGATATTGAATCGCCCCTCGCTAAAGTGAAGATGGACATTCACGCCATGCCATTTGCAGATCACCGGTTTGATGTGGTATTGTGCAACCACGTTTTGGAGCATGTTGACAACGACATACAGGCGATGCGCGAGATTGGCCGCGTACTAAAACCAGGCGGGTTTGCGATTTTACAAGTACCTTTCTTCTCACCCGTGCCGGATACAACGGTTGAGGATATCACCGTAAGCGACCCGCGTGAGCGTGAGCGGCTCTTTGGTCAGGACGACCACGTGCGGAAATACGGTAAGGACTATGTAGAGCGCATTGCCCTAAGCGGCCTGCACCCACTGCCGGTAGCATTCAGCGAGGAGTTTTCTGCGGAGGATCGCTTCCGGTTTGGGTTGGCAACCGGCGAGGTGATCTACCGGGCGGTGAAGAACTGATTTCAGCCCCAAAGAGGCCCGGGCAATTCAACGAAAGTAGGGAATGGCACAATTGCCACCTTACGTTTGATTTGTAAACGCTGCGGTATGAAATCCACTCAACGGAACTGGCTGCTAACCCTTGGTATTCTGCTGGCAGGTGTCATCCTGACTTTGTTTGTTTTTTCCGAGATCTGATTCACCCCAACCATCAGGTTTTCGCAGCATGGCAGACTTAGACAAAAAATAGGCTGTCCCTTGCGGAACAGCCCTTTTCCCGGCACCGGGCATGCATCACTTGCCTAATTTATCCAAGACATCCATAACTTCTTTCACGTGCTTGCGGCTCGTATCCAGCAATGCTTTTTCCTCGCCGTTCAGGTCGAGTTCGATAATCCGCTCAACGCCATTCTTACCCAGGATAACAGGTACGCCGAGGTAGCAATCGTTGATGCCGTACTCACCATCGAGTTGTATGCACACGGGTAAAATGCGGCGCTGGTCTTTTACAATGGATTCCACCATCTGGGCGGCTGCCGAGCCCGGCGCATACCAGGCAGAAGTGCCCATTAATTTCACTAACTCGCCGCCGCCCACCTTGGTACGCTCGATGATGGCGTTGAGTTTGTCTTTGGCAATCAGTTCCGTTACCGGGATGCCCGAAACGGTGGTGTAGCGCGGCAGGGGAACCATGGTATCGCCATGGCCACCCAGAATCATGGCCTGAATGTCCTTAGGCGAAACGTTCAACGCCTCAGCCAGAAAGGCCCGGTAGCGCGCTGTGTCCAGAATACCGGCCATTCCCATCACGCGGGTGCGCGGCAATTGGGACGTGATGTGTGCCTGGTAGGTCATCACATCCAGCGGATTCGATACCACAATGATGATCGCATTGGGCGAATGCTTGACGATGTTCTCTGTTACTGACTTGACAATCACCGCGTTGGTTCCAATCAAATCATCGCGGCTCATACCCGGTTTGCGGGGCAGACCTGACGTAATCACCACCACATCCGACTGAGCGGTTTTGGCGTAGTCATTTGTCGAGCCGATGGTTCGGGTATCATACAAGTCGATCGGGGCTTTCTGCCAGATATCCAGCGCTTTGCCCTCGGCCAAACCTTCCTTGATGTCTACGAGCATCACTTGGTTGGCCACTTCACGGTAGGCCAACACATCGGCACAGGTTGCCCCTACATTGCCTGCACCTACTACGGTAATTTTCATATCGGATGAGTTAATAGTTTATTGCTTGCGGGCTCGAATTTAGGCAATCAATCACAATAGCGAGCGGGAATTCAGGCGTTTTTGTTGAACCCCGGCGGGAGCCCTACTGGCGCCGTTCGATGGTGAACTGCACCAGTTGCTCCAGTGATGTACGGTAGGGAGAAGCCGGAAAAGCAGCCAGCGCCTGCAGAGCATCGCGGTAGTACGTGTTCATCACTGCCTTGGCGTAGTCGATGCCCCCAGCATCTTTTACGACCTGTATCACGTACTTTACCTTCTTCGGGCTGTCACTTTCGTTGCGTACAATCGATATGATCTTCCGTTTCTCCCACCAGCCCAACCGGCTGAGGGTATGGATCAGCGGCAGGGTCATCTTTTTCTCTTTGATATCGATACCCAGCGGCTTTCCAACTTCTTCATCGCCATAATCAAACAGGTCATCTTTGATCTGAAATGCCATGCCCACTTTTTCGCCAAAGGAGCGCATGGCTTCCACTGCGGGGGGGGCAGCCGATACGGAACTGGCACCCACGCCACAACAGGAGGCGATCAGCGATGCCGTCTTTTGGCGGATGACTTCGTAATATACCGCCTCATCAATGTCGAGGTGGCGGGCCTTTTCCATTTGGAGCAGTTCGCCCTCGCTCATTTCCTTCACCGCCTGGGTCACGATTGCCAGCAGCTCGTAGTCTTTATTTTCGATCGACAGAATCAGTCCGCGGGCAAGCAGGAAATCACCAACCAAAACAGCGATTTTATTTTTCCAAAGCGCATTGACGGAAAAAAAGCCTCTGCGGTAATTCGCATCGTCCACCACATCATCGTGCACCAGCGAAGCCGTGTGCAGCAACTCAATCAGTGCTGCGCCGCGAAAGGTCGCTTCATTTATGGTGCCGCAGGTGCCGGCACTCAGGAACACAAACATTGGGCGCATTTGCTTGCCTTTGCGCTTCACGATGTAATTCATGATCTTATCGAGCAATAGCACCCTGGTATACATCGAGGATCGGAACTTTTTCTCAAAGGTTTCCATTTCCGCGGCAATCGGTGCCTTGATATCATCTAACTGCAAAGACATGGGTTACAAACATAAAGAAAAGATTGGCGCCCTGCCCGCCAAACGAAAAAACTCGTCCTGATTGTTAGACCATTGCGGGATTGTTTACCTTCGTACATCGCCGTATGTCCAAACAGCAAATTGAACAAACCGTTTACATCATCAGCGTGCTGGTGGTGGCGTTTATTGTCGGCCGGATTCTGCGCTTTCTCATCGGTCGCTTTTTCAAGAAGGCAGCGTTGAAATTGCGAGTGGATTCCACCCACTACAATTTTTTCAAAAATGCCATCGATTTTATCATTTTCCTTTTGGCGGGTATCATCATCTTCCGATCGATACCGGCACTGCAGACATTTGGCACCACGTTGTTAACCGGTGCCGGCATCCTGGCTGCCGTGGTCGGCTTTGCTTCGCAATCGGCTTTTTCCAACATCGTGAGCGGTGTTTTTCTGGTCATTTTCAAACCTTTCCGCGTGGGCGACCGGGTGCGCATCGGCACACATGCCGGTGATGTGGAAGACATCACGCTGCGCCATACCGTGATACGGGATTTCGAAAACCGGCGGATTGTGATCCCCAACAGTGTGATCAGCAATGAAACGATTGTCAACTCCTCCATGACGGACGAACGTGCCTGTGTATTCATCGAGTGCACATTGGCCCACCAGGCGCCGCTGGAACGCGCCCTGACCGTGATGCAGGAGGAGGCAACAAAACATCCGTTTCTGATTGATGGACGCAGCCCGGAAGAAAAAAACGAGGGAAGCCCGGTGGTAGTAGTGCGGGTTATGGGCCTGACCGACCTCGGCGTACAATTGCGGGCCTACACCTGGGCAAAAAATCCCAACCAGGGGTTTGATCTGAAAACTGACCTGCTGCGGGCCCTCAAAAAACGTTTCGACCAGGAAGGCATCGACCTGGCCATCCCCCACCGCGCCCTTTATTTTCGAAATGAACTTCCCCAATAAGCGCCGCCCCGATGAAACGACACCACCACCTGCGCAAACGGATTCTGAAAAAAATCTCTCAGCACCAACACCCGCAGCCACCACCATCGGGAAATCAGCACGTGTTACTCGAACTCATCTCCTACGATGAGAAAAATTTCCTGTACCGCAACAACCTCCCGGTCGACTCCCTGCTTGACCACTGCCATAACGGGCAAATCCACTGGGTAAATGTCGATGGACTGGCCGATCAGCTGCTGATCGATAAAATCGGAGCCCGTTTTAACCTGCACTATCTGCTCGTTGAAGATGTGCTGAACACCGAGCACCGCCCGAAGGCAGACGAGTACGAAGACCACCTGTTTCTCACGCTGAAAATGCTGTACAGAATTGAAGGCGATCTGGTAGACTACGAGCACATCAGCTTTGTTCTTGGCAAAAACCTGTTGCTCTCCTTTCAAGAAAAGGAGGGCGACATCTTCAATCAGGTGCGCGACCGGATCAAGCCGGAGACCAGCATTTTCCGGAGACGCGGTGCCGATTACCTTCTTTACCGGCTCATCGATACGATTGTAGACAGCTACTATGTGGTATTGGAAAATATCGGGCAAAGGGTTGAAGCAATCGAAGACCGGATCTCTGCCGACCCTACCATCGATGATTTTCGTGAAATTCAGGCCTTGCGGAAAGAGTTCATCTACCTCCGAAAAATGGTTTATCCGCTGCGCGAAGCCCTGAACAAAATCATCAAGAATGAATCAGATTTTATCGAGGAGCGAACTATTAAGTACTATAGCGACGTATACGATCACGTGATCCACCTGATCGACTCGCTGGATACGTACAAGGATGTCACCAGCACCCTGATGGATCTTTACATGAACACCATCAACTACAAGATGAACGAGGTGATGAAGGTGTTAACCGTGATTTCTGCGATCTTCATTCCGCTTTCGTTTATTGCAGGCGTGTACGGCATGAACTTTACCCACATGCCCGAACTGCACTGGCCTTACGGCTATTACAGTGTGTTGGCCATAATGGCAGCTGTATTCCTGGGCATGGTGGGCTACTTCCGCTACAAGAAATGGTTTTAGCGGTTAATCCAGATTTTCGGATTTGATTGCAGCAGGCAGCACGCGTGCCTCCACGATTTCGGGAATGGTTTTGTTGATCTTCTGAATCTTGAGGCGGTAGTTGAATAACTCCAGCTCATCACCTTCATTCAGCGTAGGATAATGGTAGGTGATCAGGCCGGCCAGCGTTTCGTAATCGTCTGATTCCGGAAACGGAATGTCAAGTGCTTTATTAATATCGTGCAGCGACGAAGGTGCTATGATTTGGTACACATGCTTATCGAGGCGGGTTACTACTTGGAGTTCCTGGTCGTGTTCATCCTGAATGTCGCCCACCAGTTCTTCGAGAATATCCTCCAGGGTGACGAGACCAATTGTACCACCGAATTCACTGACCACCACTGCCAGCTGCGTTTTCTTTTTCTGGAATTCCCGCAATAGTACATCAATGGGTTTGGTCTCCGGAATAAAGTGTACCGGGCGCATCAGGTCGCGCAGTCCTTTATTTTGCTGCTGGATGAAATTATTTGTGACATCCTTGGCATGCACTACACCGACAATCTCGTCCAGGGAATGTTCATATACAGGATAGCGCGAATAACCTTCCTTGATGACCGTGTCGATGGCTTGCTGGATGGTGAGTTCGGCCGGCATGGCGCTGATCTTGATGCGCGGAACCATAACCTGCCGAACAACGCGGTTGTCAAAATCAAACACATTCTGGATCAACTCGCGCTCGGAGGTTTCGATTGCCCCTCCCTCTTCGCTTTCCGCAATGATCAGTTTCAGTTCCTCTTCGGAGTGGATTTCGGTTTCGGATACGGGTTTTATGCCGAAGATTTTCAACAACAGGTTGGCAAAACCGTTCAATAACCAGATAAACGGGCGAAAAAGGATGTAAAAAAGACGGAGCGGAAATGCGACTGCCATCGACACCGGTGTGGGATAGCGAATAGCAACCGATTTGGGGGCCAATTCACCGAACACAATATGCATAACCGTCAGAATCACGAAGGCTAAAGGCAGCGCGATGCTGTGCGCCATAGACTCGGTTATATTGATGCCGAGCGAGTGCATCAGGTTGAGAATCAACCCCGACATAACGTCCTCGCCAATCCAGCCAAGTCCGAGACTAGCCAGGGTAATGCCGAGCTGGGTGGCCGCCAGAAAACCGTCCAGATTATCAATGATCAATTGGGCCGATTTTTTTGCAACGCCTCCTTTCTGCAGGGCGATTTGCGAGGACCTGACTTTGACAATGGCAAACTCGGCTGCTACAAAAAATCCGTTAAGTAGAACGAGAAAAATGGTTAGGAGGATGTCCACGAATGATGCCGAAAGGCACAAATATACTCCTAAAAGAAAAATAGACCGGAACGGCTTATCTGGCATGCCGATTCACCATTTTTCGAAATTCTGAGAATCATAGTATATTTAGAACTTTATAACCCATTATTCCCCATGTTTTTAACCGTTTTATTACTGTTAGCGGGTTTTGCAATCCTGATCAAGGGCGCTGATTTTTTGGTAAACGGCGCTTCTTCCGCAGCAAAAAAATATGGAATCTCCAACCTGGCGATCGGATTAACAGTCGTGGCCTTTGGCACCTCCATGCCCGAGTTAATCGTTAGTTTGTTGTCTTCTTTGGATGGAAAGAATGACGCTTCGTTCGGTAATGTCATCGGCAGCAACAACTTTAACCTCCTCTTCATCCTCGGCATTTCCGGCATCATCTACCCCCTGGTGGTGCAGCGCAATACGGTAAAGTTTGAAGTTCCGCTATCGCTTTTGGCTGCCGGTGTACTGTTCCTGTTGGTGAACGATGCACTCGTTCTGGGTGGTACCGAGAATTTGCTCAGCCGGATTGATGCATTTATCCTGCTGGCGTTCTTTGTCGGTTTTCTGCTGTATATCTATCGCACAATGAAATCCAGTACTGCGCTGGACGAAGGTGAGCCGATCAAGATCTATTCGATGCCTATCTCCGTGGGGATGGTCACCCTCGGACTGGTGATGTTGATCGGTGGGGGCAAACTGGTGGTGGACAGTGCCATTGAAATTGCCCAGTCGTTTGGCCTAAGTGAAAAGATAATCGGCCTTACGATTTTGGCAGCTGGCACCTCACTGCCCGAGTTAGCCACTTCTGCTGTGGCCGCCTACCGCAAGAATACCGATATCGCCATCGGCAACGTTGTGGGTTCGAACATCTTCAAC
>CANGUI010000072.1 GCA_947457025.1 Flammeovirgaceae bacterium
TGGGGAGACAAGATTGATCAGTTTCGGCTGCAGGTGGGCGATACGGTGAGTGTTTCGTTTGACTTGGAGAGCCGCGAGTACAACGGACGCTGGTACACCGACGTACGGGCCTGGAAAGTACAAAAAGAAGGGGGCACATCTGGTGACGCGCCCCCGGTTGAAGATGAACCTTTTGTTGATAATGCCCCCGCAAGCGCAGATGATCTTCCGTTCTAGGCTTTAGCTTTGGCTTTTCTACGCTCCGCCTTTTCTGAGGAGGAATCTACTTTTTTGCCATCCTTGTGCTCGCCCAGGATAATCACCTCTTTCGTGGTGGCATACTGGCGGGCAGAGCGCATCATCTCCTCATACGAGTCACGGATGAGCACAATACCGGATTTTTCGCCCCTATTGCGCACTTCCAGCCAGAAACCGTCTTTCTTCTTTTTTGGTAATACAGGTGGTCTTCCCATGGATTAGTGAGTTAAATTTTGCAAAGATAACCTAAAAAAAGAGTTGCTGGTTCATTTACTCCGCACTTCGCCGGTTTACCCGAAATGCATTTAATTTGCGCTTTTCCTTAAGCGAATCATGCCCGAAGTGCTCTCCATCGTCATGCCAGCGTTCAATGAGGCAAAAACAATTACCCTGATTTTGGATAAAATCCGGGAGGTTCAGCTGCCCGGTGATATGGGAAAGGAATTGCTGATCGTAAATGATTGTTCAACCGATCTTACCGAAGAGATTGTACTAGATTACCAAAAGAGACATCCGGAGTTGTCGATAAGGTACTTGAAAAATGACCGGAATCGCGGCAAAGGCTACTCGTTGCGGAAGGGTATACAGGCTGCCTCGGGAGCGTATACGATTATTCAGGATGCCGATTTAGAGTACGATCCGCGTGACTACGGCAAGCTGCTTCAGCCAATTCTCGAGGGCTACGCGGACGTTGTTTACGGATCCCGGCTGCACAGCAGCGCCCCACACCGCATATTGTTTTTTTGGCATTCCATCGGAAACCATTTCCTGACTTTTCTTTCCAACGTGGCCACGAACTTGAACCTCACCGACATGGAAACGTGCTACAAGCTTTTCCGAACACCTATCTTACAGTCGTTGCAACTCCGGGAAAACCGTTTTGGTTTTGAGCCTGAGGTAACCGCAAGAATGGCCCGCATTCCGAAGGTTCGTATCTACGAGGTGGGGATCTCTTACTACGGACGTACGTATGCAGAGGGTAAGAAAATTAACTGGAAAGACGGTATCCGTGCAATCTATTGTATTGTCAAGTATAACTTTTTCTCCAGGTGATTCGGTTCTGGAAGTACCGGTGGTGGTTATTTTTACCAATTGGTATAGCCTATCTGGCTGGTATGTTCCTGGATGTGATGGAGGCGGACGCTGCGCAGTACGCTACCATGTCGCTGGAAATGTTGCAAACCGGTAATTACCTGGAAATCTACCACCGCGGCAGAGACTATATCGATAAACCCCCGCTGCTTTTTTGGCTGTCTTCCTTGTCGTTTCAGCTCTTCGGAGTATCTAACTTTTCGTATAAACTGCCAAGTTTGTTGTTTACACTGCTTGGCTTGTGGGCCACCTACCGGCTCACTCGATTATTGTATAGCGCTGTTGCCGCTTTTTTCGCTGTTCTTGTACTCGCCTCGTGCCAGGCTTGGTTCATGATGAACCACGACGTACGCACGGACGCAATTCTGGCTGCCAGCACCATTTTTGCCATTTGGCAACTTGTTCTGTTTACGCGTTCAAGGAAATTCATCCACATAGTCTGGGGCGCTTTGGGTGTGGCCGGGGCAATGCTCACCAAAGGGCCCATCGGATTAATGGTACCCGCGCTGGCGCTTGGCTCCGAATTTTTACTGAAGCGCCAGTGGAATCAGATTTTTCGCTGGCAGTGGTTGGCCATGTTGGTATTGGTGGCGATTTGTCTATTGCCGATGCTGTGGGGCTTGTACACGCAATTTGACCTGAGCGAGCAGGGCAAAAAGACGTATAACGGCGTGATTACTTCCGGCCTGCGTTTTTATTTCTGGACGCAGAGTTTTGGTCGACTTACCGGCGAAAGCACCTGGAAGAACGATACAGACCCGCTCTATTTTTTACACACATTTACGTGGGCGTTTTTACCGTGGAGTTTTTTGTTTTTTGCTGGGTTCACCCGTAAGCTTCGCAAGCTGTTTTCATTTCGCTTCCGTTTGCCGGGCGGCCAGGAGGCGTTGGCACTTGGGGGCATTCTGATTCCGGCCATTGCATTTAGTTTTTCCAAGTACAAGTTGCCGCACTACATCTTTGTTTTTTTTCCGCTTTGCGCGATGGTTACCGGTCATTTTGTTTCGGTGTTGCTACGCGCGAAAAATACCAGGCGTGTGCGCGTGTGGGCGACGATACAAACCACGGTTTCTTTGCTCCTGCTGGCCATTGCTACTACGCTTTGCCTCGTGTCGTTCCCGAATGGAAGTGTGGGTTGGCCGTTACTGCTGGCCGGCGCAACCGTTGCTTTTCTGTTCTTTTTCTTCCGGTTTCAGCATGCGCTTTCGCTGATGTTTATTCCGGCGTTGGCAATGGCGGCGGTGAACGTGGTGCTTAATTTCAACATTTACCCCCAACTATTACGGTATCAGGCAGGCACATCGGCCAGCCACGTGGTGATGGCCGATCGGGACCACCGCCCGTTTGTGAGCTATCCGTTCGAGTACTATGGCATGGATTTCTATTACCGGCAAGCAGTGCCGCGCGTAGATACTGTGCAAGCCATTCTTGATCACTACACTGGCCGCCAAGTGTGGGTTTTTACTAATGAAAAAGGCCGAACGGAGTTACTCCATGCGGGCTGCCAGCCATTAAAAGATATTCACTTAGAGCACTACCACATTTCTAAACTCACAATCAAGTTTCTGAATCCGCGCAGGCGCCAGAGCACGTTAATGCATAAGTACCTGCTATTGGTGGCCGTGCCGTAGGCATCAGTTAAATGTGTTCATGGTGCGCTCGGGCCCTAAGGTGCAGAACGATTTAATCGCATCGATGGCGCGGTCCATGATGGGCGGCAGCTCATCTAACTCTGCCCGCGTAAAATTGCCTAACACATACTCTACCTGGCCCCCTTTTGGAAAATTATTGCCGATACCAAAACGCAGGCGTGCGTATTCGGGGCCACCGAGCGTGGCCTCAATGTTACCTAAGCCATTATGGCCGGCTGCACTTCCTTTGGTCCGCATCCGGAGCGTGCCAAAAGGCAGTGCGATTTCATCCACAACCACCAACAGGTTTTCTTTTGGAATTTTAAGCGACTGTAGCCAATACGCAACTGCTTTTCCGCTCAGGTTCATGTAGGTGTTGGGTTTAATCAGGTGCAGTTGGCGTCCTTTATACTTCCATTCGGCATGATCTGCAAGCCGGTCGGTGGCGAAGGTCATTTTCTCGTTTTCGGCCAGTCGGTCTAACACTAAAAACCCGATGTTATGGCGGGTGAGTTCGTATTCCGCTCCGATGTTTCCGAGACCGGCAATCAGGAATTTGTTCATGGGCAACCAAAAGTAAAGGAATGGGCATAAAAAAACCCGTCTCCGAGGACGGGTTTTGGTAGTAAACTTGCCCCGATTACTTTTTGCCGGCATCTTTTTTCGGCGCTTCGGCTTTCTTTTCGCCTCCTGAGGCGGTCGCAGCTGCCGGTGCTGCTCCTGCGGCCGGTGCTGCTCCTTCAGTCGGTGCAGCGGTTTCGGTGGCCATCTTCGCCGCGCGCGGTACCTCTACAGCGGCAATGGCAGCCTGTTTCGGATCCAAAAACTCAAGGTTGGGCAACTGCATGTCACTTACTTTAATGGCGTGATGGAAATCCAGCTCGGTGCAATCTACATCCACGTGATCGGGCATGTCTTTCGGAAAACCGCTGATCTTGAGGGTGGCGCGTTTGCGCACTAACGTTCCCCCCTTTGCCACACCCTTGGGTTGCCCTACCAGGCGAACGGGGATATCCATTTTAATTTTGCGATCGGATGAAATTCGCAGAAAATCCGCGTGCAAAATAATTTCGCTCACCGGGTGAAACTGCACTTCCTGCAAAATGGCTTCGCACTCATCGCCTTCAATGTTCAGGTGCACAAAGTGTGCTTCATTAGTGTACACCAACTCGCGAAAAAGAATCATCGGGGCATGAAAGTGCACTTGCTCGTTGCCGCCGTAGAGTACGCAGGGAACATTGCCCTCTTCGCGGATTTGCCTGGCATCTGTCTTGCCGAGATTTGCTCTTCGATACCCTATAATCTCAACAGTTTTCATAGATATGTATTTGGTTAAACTTGTTACAAACGGATAAATAAACTACTGATCGATTCGTGATCGTGAATTTTGCGGATCGCCTTGGCAAACAAATCAGAAACGGTCAGTACTTTGATTTTAGGCAGTGACTGCTTCAGCGGCAGTGTATCGGAAACAACCATTTCTTCGAGGGCTGATCCCTGGATATTGTCATAGGCATTCCCGGAAAGTACTGCATGGGTACAGACGGCCCGCACACTGCGGGCACCTTTCTCCTTGAGCAGAGCAGCAGCCTTACAGATCGTGCCTGCGGTGTCCACCAGATCATCTACCAGTACCACATCCTTTCCTTCCACCTCACCGATCAGGCGCATGGAGTCGATCCGGTTAGCTTCTTTGCGATGCTTATCGCAAACGGCCAGGTCAGCATCAAAAAACTTGGCAAAACTGCGGGCGCGTTTGATGCCTCCCACATCCGGGGAAGCGAACATGATGTTCTCGAGGTGCAGGGATTTCAGATACGGCACGAAGATGTAGCTCCCGTCAAGGTGGTCTACCGGGATATCAAAAAAACCCTGAATCTGGTCGGCATGCAGGTCGCACGTCATGATCCGGTCGGCCCCCGCCGCTGAAAGCACATTGGCGATCAGTTTGGCAGCAATGGATACCCTAGGCTTATCTTTCCGGTCCTGGCGGGCATAGCCAAAGTACGGAATCACTACGTTCACGTTCTCGGCACTCGCTCTGCGGGCGGCATCAATCATGAGCAGCAACTCCATGAAGTTGTCGGCTGGAGCGAAGGTGGACTGAATGATGAAGACATCGTGGCCGCGGACAGACTCCCCGATGAAGGGCGACATTTCGCCATCGCTAAAGCGCTGGTAATCTACTTTGCCCAGCGGCTCACCATAAGCGTTGGCGATTCTGTCTGCCAGGTAAGTGGAGGCGGATCCGGAAAAGAGTTTAACGGCCATCGTTCGAAAAATAGAGCCTCCTGCGTACGCCCTCGTTCCCGCAGGATTGTCTCGTTGCCCGACCAGGGCTCGAACCTGGACTTTTCTGAATCAAAATCAGACGTGTTGCCAATTACACCATCGGGCAATCAACCCGTGCGCTCACGGGTGCCCTTAAAAAAGGGAGTGCAAATGTAGAATTATTTTCCCTAATCCCTACACTTGGCAATCGGCATTTTTCAGCACCTGTGGGGTGAGCTACAGCGCCGGATACCTGTGGCCGGGGAACCACAGTAGCGAAGCTAAACCCCTTATTATCAGTTCCAAACTGTTTGAAATGCTTTCTGCTTTGCCTTTTTGTAGATGTTACGTTAACTATTGGATTTCCTTTGTTTCCGGCTCTCCGGTGGCCACAAAGCCCTCCGCCCAGAATCGGTATTTATCCAAAATCGAAATCACGGCGTTACGCAGGTGGCGCTGGTTGGTGAAATCGATAGACCCATACAGGGTAGTGGCATAGCCCTGCCAGATGGATCGGTGCTGCTTGCGATCGAAGAACTGGATCAACAACGTGCCTGTCTTGAGGTTGTATTGCTGTTTGTCGTAGTTCAGGTTTTCAGTCTGTGTCTTGGCCCACTCCTCGATGTCGGGCTGGATGTATCCATTGAAAACCAGGCTATCCTGAAACATCTTATACCCGATAATCAGATGGGGTTTGTTGTCGGTTTGGCGGTAACCGAGAAATTTCATTCGCGAGACGATGGATTTCTCGATGAATTCATTCTGCATGGTAGAATCTTCAATACCGGGTGAGGTCAGCAAATCGAACGTGCGGTATTTCTTGAAATTCCCCTTGTAACTGTAGTCATACTCTACGGGTAATTCTTTGTAGCCGAGGCAGGAGGCCATCAGCGCCGGCATGATCAGCAGGTAGAATTTTTTCATGGTGGCAGGTCGGTGACGGAAGTTACCAGAAAACTACCGAAAGGCAAGGTCTGAAATCGGTTGTGCAGGATATTTTTATCGCCCCGGCGTTTTTTGACCCCAAAATAACGGGATGCACGCCCGTTTTTTTCAACTTTACCGGTATGATCTCTGCTTACGATGCCGTGGTGGGTTCGCGCTACCACATTTATAACAGCTTATTCCTGAACCTGCCGTACCGCAACATCTTGCGTACCGGCACCCTGCTGCCCCTTCTGCAGCAGTACTGCGAGTCGGGCTTTGAAAATGGACAATCTCCAACGGATATTCTGCGCCGCTTCTTCACCGACTTCGCCCCGCAGGCGTCTGATGCCGAAAAACTCGACATGCTGTTCAACTTCATCCAATATGTAGAGCGGCAAGTGGCCTTGTTCGATTCGATTGAAGATGCAGCCTTCGACCAGATCAACGACCCCAATGGGCGAGGCACCTTACATGCCCTGCTGCTGCGTACGAAACTGGAAAAAAAGGAGGCACAACTGCTCGCGAAGTTGCAGCGTTGGAGTATGCGGGTAGTATTAACGGCCCATCCCACTCAATTTTATCCGGGGCCGGTTTTGGCCATTCTTGCGGATCTTGAAAATGCTATCCGCGAGCACCACGTTCCGGAGATCAATGAGCTGCTGCAGCAATTGGGAAAGACTCCGTTTCTCAACAAGACCAAGCCCACACCGTACGATGAGGCCGTCAGCCTGTGCTGGTACCTGGAACATGTTTTTTATGCCACCATTCCTGCCATCCTGCTCCAGCTTGCCAGCGAGCTGCAAATCCCGGCCGACCGGTGGCCTAATCCACACCTCATTTCCATTGGCTTCTGGCCTGGCGGCGATCGCGATGGCAATCCGTTTGTAACGGCAGAAATCACCCGCAAGGTTGCAGCTCGCCTGCGCAGCACGGTACTCCGCTGTTATTTGCGCGATGTGCGCTTGCTGCGCCGGCGTTTGACTTTCCGAGGGGTAGACCAGATGATGGCCGACCTTGAACAGAACATCTCCGCTACACTCGAAGCGCGAGGCTCCTTCTCGCTTGCCGAACTGAAGGAAGAACTGCACCGGGCCCGGAAGCGTTTGCTGGACGATCACGAGGGTCTTTTTTTGCATCTGCTGGATGCCTTTGTGGTAAAAGTGAATGCCTTCGGGTTTCATTTCGCCAGTCTCGATATTCGCCAGGACAGTCGGAAGCATGACGCGGTATGGCGGGTTTTGCTGGATACCCTTCATATGCAGCAAAAGTCGATCAGCTCAGCTGAATTTGAATCATTGCCTGCGGCGAGCCAGGTTCATGCACTCCTCGCGCTTCGTTTCAACCCCGTTTTTCTCACTATCAGCGATGACCTGACGTCTGACCTTATTCGAACCCTGCTGGCCGTGGGAGAGATACAAACGGCAAACGGCGTGGAGGGTTGTCACCGGTACATCATCAGCAATTGCCAGCGCGCCCTGCATGTGGTGCAGGTGTTCCACCTGGCCCGCCTGGTTCTGGCGCCAACGCAGACGTTGTCGCTGGATGTTGTACCGCTGTTTGAAACCGTAGACGACCTGACCCATGCGCCGTACGTCATGGATGAACTATTTCGAATTCCGGAGTATCGGGCCCACCTGGCCCAGCGTGGCAACCGGCAAACAATTATGCTCGGTTTCTCCGACGGTACCAAGGATGGCGGCTACCTGCGCGCTAACTGGTCTATTTTCAGGGCAAAGGAAGCGCTTACCACCATTGCCCGTACCCATGGCATCACGGCCTTGTTTTTTGATGGCCGCGGCGGTCCCCCCGCCCGAGGTGGTGGCAATACCCATGATTTTTATGCGTCGCTGGGCGACACGATCGAGAACGAAGAGGTGCAGATCACAATTCAGGGGCAAACCATCAGTTCAAATTTCGGAAAAATTGCTTCCTGCAAATACAACCTTGAACAACTCCTGTCCGCCGGTGTAGAGTCGGCCGTGTTTCCGGCCCCGGAGCCCGCCTTCACCAATGAAGAGAAAGACCTGCTCGATCGATTGGCTGCTGCCGGTTATGACGCTTATCTGAAATTAA